>CAYOHM010000054.1:4360-13043 GCA_964403785.1 uncultured Alistipes sp. | reverse complement strand
GACTTACGATATATCAGCAATCGGTTCTGCCGCTTCCGCTAATATTACCTTTACAATTGATGGCGTGGATGCTGCCAATGCAACAGGCGGACTTACCGGTGAGGTTAATTCCAATGTGCTGACAGTGACAGGTCATACAGAAGGTACATATACGGTACAGGCAAAGATGGAATATAATGGCATGATAAAGAGCGCGACTTGTATTGTAACTGTAAAGACGCAGGTTTCCGATGTTACGATTACACCTACAACGCTCGATATGAATGTCGGAGAGACGGCTAATCTTTCGGTGACGGTTGGTCCGAATACTGCATACAATAAGAATGTTGTCTGGGTTTCCTCCGACAGCTCCATTGTAAGTGTTGACACGGATACAGCGACGGCATATGGTGCCATCGTTACTGCTGAAAAGGGCGGATATGCCACCATTACAGTTGTTTCTGTTTCGGACGGAACTAAGTATGCAACCTGTACTATTAATGTACATGATGCTGTTACGGGTCTTGAGATAAGCGAGACCAATGTAACGGTTAATAAAAATACCACCCCTGAATATTATCTGAGTGCAAAGGTTCTTCCTGAGAATACAACAGGTCTTGCAGATGGTATTAACAGGCAGGTAATATGGTCTTCGACCGATGAATCAGTCCTTAAGGTTGAGTCATCGTCGGACACCTCATGTAAGGTGACATTTGTCAACGCCGGAAGTGCGGCAGTAGTTGCAAAGACGGCTGACGGCGGCTATACCGCATATTGTAACTTTATTGTGTCGGTGCCTGTTGAGTCAGTTACTATATCTTCGGATGATTTAATATTGAATGTAGGCGATGAGCAGGTGCTTACGGCAGAGGTGCTTCCGCTTACGGCAACGGACAGAACGGTTAGATGGTCTACAACCGACACCAACGTCGTCACAATAGATTCAAATGGTAAATTAAAGGCTGTCGGTGCAGGCCATGCGGCTGTTCTTTGCAGTTCGCTTGACAACAGCGTTCAGGATTATATAAATGTTTATGTAAGGCAGCCGGTTTCAAATATCTCGTTAAATACAAATAAAATTACCGTGTCAAAGGGTACGGAGTTTTGGCTGTATGCAACGATTCTGCCTGAAACGGCGGATATTAAGGAGGTTGAATGGTCCACAAGCGATGCTGAGCTTGCCACGGTTACACAGGATGGTAAGGTTACCGCTTTGATGCCTGGCGTTGTCACGATTATGGCTACAAGTAAGGACAATGGCGGAACGGATTATTGTGTCGTAACGATTGAAGAAGCTGTTACATCAATAACGCTTCTTACAGGTGACAGCCAGACTCTCTTTGTAGGTGCTCAATTCACCATAGTTCCGGAGATTCTGCCGATAGATGCACCTAATAAGAAGGTCACATATGTATCGACTAATACGGATATTGCGTCAGTGGATGAAAATGGATGTGTAACCGCACTTATGGGCGGCGAATGTGATATTATTGTTACAACCGTTGAGCGTGAGCTGAAAGCATTATGCCACATCACAGTTAAGGAGTATCTCTCAACAATTGAGCTTGATAAATCCTTCACTTATCTTAATATTGGTGCGTATGTGGATCTTATTGCGACAACAACAACGGACACTGCTTCAAATAAAAATATTATCTGGCTGACAGGTAATTCAGCTATTGCAACAGTTGAACCTACGGGAAGAGTTACGGGTGTGAATTACGGAACAACCGTAATTACGGCGGTTGCAGAAGACGGCGGCGGAGCGATTGCTACCTGTATTGTTCAGGTAATAGAGCCTGTAACCAAGATTTCACTCAGCACCTCGGAGCTTAGGCTGACACAGGGCGATACCTATATCATAGGCGCTACGGTTGAGCCGGACAATGCCTCTGTCAAGACACTTAAATGGGAGACCTCTGATGCAAGTGTAGCAACAGTGGATGAGGACGGAGAGGTTACTGCGGTTGCAGGAGGAAAGTGTAGGATTTATGCAAGGTCTACTGACGGCAATAATGTATCTGCATATTGTACCGTATATGTAACCAATATTACAAATGCAACCTCCATCTCCATAAATTCTTCTGCAATTACGATAGATATCGGTGAAACAAGACAGCTTAAGGCATTAACTACTCCGAGCGTAATAACTGAAGAGCTGGAGTGGTCCTCTTCTGATACAGGAATTGTTACTGTCGACCAGAACGGCAATGTTGTCGGTATTGCAGAAGGTACGGCTGTGGTTTCTGTAAGAGGTCTTAGCGGAGGAGCAAGAGGAACATGTACCGTAACCGTAAGAAGTAATATTATCAGTGCGACATCAATAAAGGTTAATTCGTCAGAGATAACTATGCTTACAGGTAAGACTAGACAGCTTGTAACAAGATTGTTCCCGACAAATTCTAATGAATCAATAAAGTGGTATTCATCAGATACGTCGGTTGTTGTAGTTGATGACAGCGGCAAGATAACTACTGTCGGTCCGGGTCAGGCGACAGTCAGCGCAGTAACACAGAAAACCGGACTTGAGACCTCCTGCATTGTGCATGCGATTGCATTAAGCAGGACTTCGGTAACGCTTCAGCAGTATGATCCGTTTACATTATATGTTGACGGAGCACCGACAAAGGTTTCGTGGAGGACTAATAATCCTAGAATTGCAACGGTATCTTCATCAGGTGAAGTTATCGGACGTAAGGCAGGTACAACAACAATTACCGCGACGGTTGATGGCAAGACATTGACCTGTACGGTTACCATTACTGAAGCTACAAAATATTAATAATTGGTGAACAAAATGGCAAAGAATGATTTTGAATTTGATGTGGATGGAATACAGGAAGCAGGAGATATGTATGATTACAGTGATCTTGATGACCTTTCACTAGTTCCGCCTAAAAAGAAAAGTACCAAAGAAAGCGAAGAAGACGAATTAGAATTAAAGGCTGAGAAGGGCATTAAGATTTTAGGCATAATTACTGCTGTTATTGTCATTATTGCCATAATTGCTGTTGGCATTTATTATTGTATCAATCTTTTAAATAACAATTCATATGCAGCCAGCTACAATGCCGGATATGAGGCTTATCAGGCAGGTGACTATGAAACAGCTATTGTTAAGTTTGAAAAGGCTCTTACCTTCGAGGAGGCCGATAATGTAAATGAGAGAATATTCCTCTACAAGTGTTATAAGACAATAGGTGATGAGGAGAAGGCTATTCAGACTTTGCTGGATTTGCTTGCATATGATAGCTACAATATAGAAGCAATTACCGTTGTTGCCAATTATTATTATCAGACGGGCAACACGTATGACCTTGAGGAATTAATCGAAAAATACAAGGGAACAGAAGCAGAGAGTGCAGTTTCCTCATTTATGATTAATCCTCCGGCGGTATCCTATGACAGCGGCTCATATACAACCTCCATAAATGTTGTATTGTATTCAGACAGTGGAGACGGTATATACTACACACTGGACGGAACTAATCCGGCTGCTACGGATAATCTGTATACTGAGCCTATATATATCGGCGAGGGAACTACAACTCTTAAGGCGGTTGTGATAGATGCCTCAGGAATTTCAAGTGAAGTTGCAGAATACAAATATGAGATTGAATTTGTAACCCCCGATGCTCCTGAGATTGAACCATCCAGCGGAACCTATAAGGATGATCAGCAGATAGTGATTACCAATATACCGGAGGGTATGAACGCTTATTATACTTTGGACGGTTCGGAACCTGATTTGAACTCTGAACTTTACACGGAGCCAATAGATATGCCTGGTGGTAATAACATTTTCAGTGCTGTTATTATTTCGGCAGACGGCATTGCCAGCAGTGTTGTGAAGCGTAATTATAATCTTGATGTATCGGAGAAGTATTCCTTCAATGATTCGGTTGAGGCTATAAAATACGTTTTAATAAAAAACAAACAAATAGATTCGGACGGGCTTAAGGATAGTTCGGGTAATGATATTAAGTTCGTTTACTATGCAAAACGTGAGGTTGATGGCAATACCATGTATCTTATGTACTATGATATTATGCAAAATAATGCATACGAAAGACAGGATTATCTGTTTGGCGTAGATGTTCAGACAGGAAAGACATATAAAGTATACAATAATAATGATGTGCTTTCATCTGAAGAGTACAAATAATGAAAAAGGTGTCAGAAATTTGGCACCTTTAAATATATAAATATGTTGGAGGTATATGATGTATAAAATTCTTAAAGCAGAAAAATTGGCAGAGAAGATTTATTTAATGGATGTCGAAGCACCGAGAATTTCGCATTATTGCGAGCCGGGGCAGTTCATTATTGCCAAAATTAACGAAGAAGGAGAGAGAATACCGCTTACAATCTGTGACTATGACAGGGAAAAGGGAACAATTACCATTGTTTTCCAGATTGTCGGTGCATCTACCCAGAAAATGTCCGAGCTTAAGGCAGGAGATTTCTTTTCCGATTTCACGGGACCTTTAGGATGTGCGTCAGAGCTTGTTAAAGAAGATTTAGAGGAATTAAAAAAGAAAAAGATTTTATTCGTTGCCGGAGGTGTTGGTACGGCTCCGGTTTATCCTCAGGTTAAGTGGCTTAAAGAGCATGGCGTAAATGCAGATGTCATTGTTGGTGCCAAAACACAAAATATCCTTATTCTTGAGGAAGAAATGCGCAAGGTTGCAGGCAATCTTTATATAACAACGGATGATGGTTCGTATGGACGTAAGGGTATGGTTACGGATACTGTTAAGTATCTTGTCAATGAAGAAGGCAAAAAATATGATGTCTGTATATGCATCGGTCCAATGATTATGATGAAGTTTGTATGCTTACTCACAAAGGAGCTTAATATTCCAACGGTTGTCAGTTTGAATCCTATTATGGTGGATGGCACGGGTATGTGCGGTGCCTGTCGAGTGTCCGTCGGCGGCAAAATAAAATTTGCCTGTGTTGATGGACCTGAATTCGACGGACATCTGGTTAATTTTGATGAAGCGATGAAGCGACAGCAGATGTATAAGACAGAAGAGGGCCGCGCAATGCTTGAGCTTTCTGAAGGAAAAACACATCACGGCGGATGTGGAAACTGTAATTAATGGAGGAATTCTAATAATGGTGGATGTATTAAAGAAAGTTCCGGTAAGAGAACAGGAGCCGGATGTAAGAAATAAGAATTTTGATGAGGTTTGCCTTGGTTATAATATGGAAGAAGCTATGGAGGAGTCAACACGCTGCATTAACTGTAAAAATGCACAGTGTATGAAGGGCTGTCCTGTTTCTATCAATATACCAAAGTTCATAAGTGAAGTAAAGGAAGGCAATATTGAGGAGGCTTACAAAACAATAAGTGAGTCATCTGCACTTCCGGCTGTCTGCGGTCGTGTCTGTCCGCAGGAGTCACAGTGCGAAGGAAAGTGCATAAGGGGCTTTAAGGGTGAGCCATTGTCAATCGGAAAGCTGGAGAGATTCGTGGCTGACTGGGCAAGAGAAAATAATATCGAGCCTAAGAAGGCTGAGGCTAAGAATGGAAAGAAGGTTGCCGTAATCGGTTCAGGTCCTTCGGGTCTTACCTGCGCCGGAGACCTTGCAAAGCTCGGATATGATGTAACTATTTTTGAGGCACTTCACAAGGCAGGCGGTGTTCTTGTTTATGGTATTCCGGAATTCCGTCTTCCAAAGGATACTGTTGTTTCACATGAAATTGAAAATGTTAAGAAGCTTGGAGTTAAGATAGAAACTAATGTGGTTATCGGTAAATCAATTACAGTTGACCAGCTCCTTTCGGACGAAGGCTTTGATGCCGTGTTTATAGGCTCAGGTGCAGGTCTTCCTAAGTTTATGGGTATTCCGGGTGAAAATGCCAATGGTGTATTCTCAGCTAATGAGTACCTTACAAGAAGTAATCTTATGAAGGCGTTCAGAGATGATTATGATACACCGATACGTCCGGGCAAGAAGGTTGCCGTTGTAGGAGGCGGTAATGTTGCGATGGATGCTGCCAGAACAGCTCTGCGTCTCGGCGCTCAGGTGCATATCGTATACAGAAGAAGTGAGGAAGAGCTTCCGGCGAGAGTTGAGGAAGTGCATCACGCAAAAGAAGAAGGAATTATTTTCGACCTTCTTACAAATCCTACTGAAATCATTGTTGACGAAAATGGCTGGGTTAAGGCAATGAAGTGTATTAAAATGGAGCTTGGTGAACCTGATGCTTCAGGCAGAAGAAGACCGGTTGAGGTACCCGGCTCTGAATTTGAGATTGAGGTGGATACTGTGATTATGTCACTCGGTACATCTCCTAATCCACTTATTTCTTCGACCACAGAGGGTCTTGAAACAAATAAATGGAAGTGTATAGTAGCGGACGAGGAATTAGGAAAAACCTCCAAGGAGGGAGTTTACGCCGGAGGTGATGCCGTTACCGGTGCAGCAACTGTTATTCTCGCAATGGGCGCAGGCAAAGCGGGCGCAAAGGGTATTCATGAGTATCTTAGCAGTAAATAGAGATAAATTATAACATTAATGAGTAAGGAGGAGGTTTTTATGACAAGAGGTTTTAACAAGGCAGCATTTTTTCTTCTGTGTGTAATTTTACCAGTTTTAAGTAATGTAATCTGTTTGAATGCACAGGAAAATACGTCATTACAGACCTCCTCCGAATCAAAAGAATACGAGGGACATTTAACGGATTACATAGAGGGAGCCCATGGCTGGGTAACTATAAACGGAATCCAATATTGGTATGAGGACGGGTATCGTCAGGGATATGATATGTCCGACCCTGGGTACCGTGGCAAAGAAATCTATGATATTGATTCCGATGCCTGGTATTGGCTGGACAATATCAATAACGGTGCTGTTGCAAAGTCGAAGGATGTCTATCAGGAGTCATCAGCAGGTGACTGGGGAGATGTTTTAAATGGGGACGAAGCAAGAGCTGGCAAATGGGTACGTTATGATGAGAATGGCAAAATGATTAAGGGCTGGCAGAGTACGGCTGACGGTCAATTCTATTTTGATGAAATATATGGAACAATGGCAAAGGGATATTGCACAATAAATGGTGCTGAATATTATTTTAATCCGGTCAGCGGAGTGCTTGACAGAAAGGTCGCAACGGGACTTAGCGGATATACCGGCTGGAAATATACAGAAGGCAGGGATATTTGGTATGAAAACGGTGTAAGGCAGGGATATAGCCTTGATGCCTCCTACCGCGGCAAGGAAATTTATGACCCGCTAAATGACGCGTGGTACTGGCTTGATAATGCAAATGACGGCGCAAAGGCTGTTTCAAAGGATGTATATCAGGAATCAGAAGCAGGCGAATGGGGAGATATGACGGATGAAAATGGCGTTAAGACCGGTAAATGGGTAAGATATGATGAATATGGACATATGATAAAGGGCTGGGATACCACAAGCGACGGAAAATATTATTTTGATATGACATACGGCACGATGGCAAAGGGTGATGTATATATTGACGGAGAAACACATTCATTTGACTTGGTTACGGGAATAATGGTGCCTGAAACCGCATATGTTTTCCTGGGCGACAGCCGTTTTTACCAGATGAGTGATGCGGTGGGTTTATGGAATATGGCGCCTAATTATTTCGTCTGTGCAGAGGCGGGAAAAGGTTATTGGTGGCTTGAGGGTGTTGCCGATATTGAGATTGACGAGCTGAGGGCTGCACATCCGGAATACAGAGAATGGGTGATTATCTCAAATTTAGGAATAAATGATTTGAAAAATGTTTCATTTTACTTTAATAAATACTATGAAATGATTGAACAGGGGTATGAAATTATTTTTGTATCGGTTACGCCTGTTGAAAGCAATGTTTATATTTCTAATACAACAATTAAAGCCTTTAATAACAAAATAAAAAATGTAGCAGGAATTCAATATCTGGATGCGTATTCGTACCTTGAAAAAAGAGGATACCCAACCTTGGATAAGCTGCATTATTTGGACGAGGTATATGTAGATTTGTTCTACTTTATTAAGAACAGTTTATCGTAGGCTTCATCAACGATATTTTCAAGCAATGCTGCATCAAGCTCGGGGAACTCTTCGTTAAGCTTGTTCTTTATAATCTCGGTTCTCTTAAAATACAGCTCCTCGTCAGCCTCATCCGAGAGCCCGCTAAATAAGTCTGCATTTATGTTTTCTTCGATAAAACGGTTCAAGGCATTAATCTGGTTTTCCTCGATTAATGCTACCGCCTTGCATTTAGAGGCATTTACAAAGGAGTTAATGCCGACAAAAACAAAAATGGCAAACATTGAGTACATAACCGTATAAAATAAAACTGCGGAAGCACCTGAATTATTGAACAGTGATATTATCTTTAATAAATTCAGAGTGATGACAACTAAGCCGGCAATACCCAGTATAAGAAAAGTGTAGCCGGTTGAAACATAATCCTTATATCTATCCTTCTGAGAAACATAGGCAGGAACATCCTTATCCTGCACATCATTGTCGGAAGAATCCGGAATATCATCCTCCAAATCTTCACTTAAAGCTTCATTGACAGGAGCCGCTGCAGGCTCAATCATATCATCAATTATATCATCAAGGGACTCTACCAATACTGCACCGCAGTCTGCACAGGTAGAACGGCCATTAATATATTCGGATTTACAATTAGGACAAAAAGACATTTTTATAACCTCGCTATTGTGATGTT
>CAYOHM010000054.1:0-4260 GCA_964403785.1 uncultured Alistipes sp. | reverse complement strand
ATGAAAATAACATTAATAGCCGTTGGCAAAATTAAGGAAAAATTTTACAGGGATGCAGTTGATGAATATTCAAAGAGGCTTTCAAGATATTGTAAGCTTGATATTATAGAAGTGGCGGATGAGAAGACAATCGAGGATGCCGGTGATGCCGAGAATCTAAAAGTGCTTTCTAAAGAAGGGGAACGTATTTTATCGCATATAAAGGATAATACATATGTGATTGTCCTTGCAATCAACGGCAAAATGATGGATTCGGTTGCTTTATCACGCAGGCTTGACAGCTTATGTGTATCTGGTAAGGGTGATATAACCTTTGTTATCGGAGGCTCACTTGGCACGGATGCCAAGGTAAACAGCCGTGCGGATATGCTGCTTAGTTTTTCACCGATGACTTTCCCTCACCAGTTGATGCGGGTAATTTTATTGGAACAGATATACAGGGCTTTCAGGATTTCCAATAATGAGCCATATCATAAATAAAAATAAAATCTGATAACAATAAAGGCATAAAAATCTTCGGACAACATATATTGCATTAAAGGATGTGGTTGTCTAAATGAGAGAAGATATTTTATGCCTTGTTTCTTTAAGGCTTCAGAAGATTTTAAATGAAATTCCTTCCGATAATCTCAATGAACTCAGGCTTAGAGCTGAATGTCCGTTGATTCTTTACATTTCAAACAGGGAGTTTTTCCTAAAAAATAATCAGCTGACAACAATATATGATAAGAACTGCGTAGTCGTAGACAGGACTGACATAAGCGAGTCGATTGAACACATTACAAATTGCTCATTATATGCCTATGAGGATGAAATAAAGCACGGCTTCATAACGGCTGACAGGGGACACAGGGTCGGAATATGTGGACGAGTTGTGTATGAGAATAATGAAATATATACGGTAAGGGATATACAGGCAATCAATATACGCGTTGCCAATCAGGTTAAGGGCTGTGCCGGCAGGATAATCCCGTATATAAAGGATGCTCAGGATTTTTTTATGAATACACTGATAATATCACCGCCGGGCGTCGGCAAAACAACGCTGCTAAGAGATATAATAAGATGTATTTCCGACGGGATTTATGGGTTCCAGCCGGTAAATGTGGGTCTTGTTGATGAAAGATGCGAAATAGCGGCCTGTCTTTTCGGCATACCCCAAAATGATGTAGGTATAAGAACGGATGTGCTGGACGGATGTCAAAAGACGGAAGGCATATTGATGCTTGTAAGGAGTATGAGGCCAAATGTTGTTGCCGTAGATGAAATCGGAGATATAAAAGATTGTGATGCACTTTTGTACGGCGCGTACTGCGGATGTAAAATACTTACTACAATCCATGCCTTTTCGATTGAGGATATAAAGCAAAAGGAGGGTATTAAAGGGTTGATAAAAGAAAAAATTTTCAGAAGATTTATTGAAATGTCAATGGATAAAGGGATAAGAAAAATAAAAATTTATGATCAGGATTTTAAAAATATATTTTAGTCTGGGAGGATGGAATTGCTTATAAAGTCTGCTGGCTGCTTAATGGTCATATTATCCGGAATATTAGCCGGTTTTTACGCATCGGGTGAATTAAAAAGGCAAATTAATCTGATAGAGGATGTACTGGTTGTAATGGAAATTATGGACAATCATACGATGTATTCAAAGGAAACATTTTTGGAGTGCTTCAGATATTTAAAAAATAAATCGGATGGTGTGTGTAAACAATGGACCTGTGCTATATACAACGATTTACTATCAGGAAACGGAAAAAATTTCGTACAGGTATGGCAAAGCAGATTAACGATTTTAAAGCAGAACGGTCTAAAAGGCGATGAACTTGATGTCATAAATGAATTTGGCAGTAATCTTGTCAACAGTGACCGGAAAATGCTTATAAGAATGCACGAAATATATATTGAGAGATTAAGGCATATTCATGATAAGCTTCAGGCCGAATACGCAAAAAAATCAGGAATGTACAGAAGTCTTGGGATTATGGCAGGCCTTTTAATTGCTGTTATATTAATTTAAGGAGCAAAGCGGATTGCGAAAAATAATATGGATGTAAGTTTGATTTTTAGAATTGCCGCGGTCGGCATTCTGGTTTCAGTTATAAGCCAGATATTAAAACAAAGCGGAAGAGAGGAACACGCCTTCCTGACAAGTTTTGCAGGTCTTTTGCTGGTGCTTTTCTGGATAGTGCCGTACATATATGAGTTATTTGAAACCATAAAAAAATTATTTGCATTGTAGGTGTGAAATGATAATAAAAATTGTTGTTCTGGCAGTCGCAGGAGTTGTTTTTGCCAGTTATTTCAAAGGAGTAAGGGCTGAATACGGTCTGCTTGTCACACTGGCAGTATCAATAATGATATTTTATGGGATAATAGTCAAATTATCCGAATTTATTTCATGCTTTAGTGAAATCAGCAGTTATTTTGACGGAGAGCTGGCGCTGATGAGCATACTTATAAAAATGCTCGGAATCAGCTATATCTGTGAATTAACGGCAGGAATATGTAAGGATGCAGGGTACAATTCGGCTGCAGCTTCTGTGGTAATATTCGGAAAGATAACAATAATGGTTATGGGGTCATCAATTATTTTTTCACTTATGAAAATTATAAACGGATTATTAATATAGGTGATTGATTTATGAAAAAGCTTTTGGTTTTTGCGGTGATGTATCTGTTAATATATAAAATATTCTGCATCCCCCTCACGGTCAGTGCATTTGAACTGTCCGATTACGATATAGAGGTATGTGACGGTTATGTGGATGGTGAATACTTTGATTTTGATTTCTCCGACGTTGTTAAGTACATATATTCATCCGAAACCGAATCACAGAAAATCACTGATAAGCTGCTTAATATCCTGCTGTCAGAAATAAGGGCTGCATCCGGTACGGTTTTGTTATGTATCGGCATAATTGCAGCAGGTGCGGTCTTTAAAAATATGACCGAAGTCCTTAATAATTCGGGGATAAGCAATGCAGCGACCTTTGTTGTATACGCAGCCGTTATGGCACTGCTTATTAAATGCTTTGAAACAGGTTACAGCGTAGCGGCAGATACTGCAATAAAAGTACTGGATTTTTTATATACACTGTTTCCGGCATTTTTTTGCACTATTGCATTTTCCAAGGGGAGCATGAGTGCAGGGCTTCTTTACCAGTTCACCGGAGGGTGTCTTTGTGCAGTAAACGTGGTCCTTGTCAAAATATTGTTTCCGCTGGCGCGTTATTTCCTGATTTTATCAGTTATAAATAATGCCGCTGACGGCAAAAAATTCAAAACTTTATGTGCTTTCATAAAAAAACTTATTTATTATGTCAACAGGATTCTTATAGGAATTATTCTCGGAATGACAACGATAAAGAGTCTTACGGTTCCGCTTTCAGACACTATGAAAAATACATTTATAAAAAAGGCAATTGCATGTATTCCCGGAATCGGCACCGGAGCATCTGCCATCGCTGACACGGTGGTAAGCTGCGGTAATGTTATTAAAAGTACACTGGGGATTGCGGGAATCATAATTATATTTGTGATTATGGTAATTCCTTTTATCAAATTGTTTTCGATAAATCTGCTTATTAACTTTATGGGCGCGGTTATGGAGCCTATTTCTCCCGAAAAGGTCATAAACGGTATAAATGCCGTGTCGGACGGCTTTGGAATATTAATATATATAACCGGCACCGGTGCAATAACCTTAATGTCGATTATCGGGATTTTATGTCTGGCAACGGGGGGATAATTTATCATATGGAGCAGTTAATCGAGGCGATAAGAAAAGTGATACTATTCAGTCTTTTTTCGTACATAGCGGCAGAGCTTGTTCCGAAGGAGGAGTATAAAAAATATCTGAATTTATTTTCAGGTATGGCGGTTATTATAATTGTGTTAAACGTATGGACGGAAAATTTCAGTGATTTTTCTATGACAAACGAGATAGAAATGCTCGAATTATACGGACAACTGTACGATTTGTCCGAGGTTTTTAATGATTATGACAGCATGCGTTATGATGAGCTTCTTTCTGATTATAAAGATAAAATAAAAGAACAGGTAACAAACATAGTTAATCAGGAGGATATGGTGTGCAATTTAGTTACGGTAGAATTAAATACGGACTCTCAAAGTGAGGATTTTTTAGGCATTTTGTCCATAACTGCCCAAATATCAAGAAAATATAAGGATGAATCGGAAAAAATCAGGGAGCTGGTGTCGTATAAGACTAATGAGCAGGATGAATATACAATA
>CAYOHM010000053.1:0-13124 GCA_964403785.1 uncultured Alistipes sp. | reverse complement strand
TATTAGGGGAGAGTATAATGGGAAGAAATAAAAGTATGGGGCAAAGCAAAGCACTTCTGCTGCTTTTAACGGTGCTGACTGCAGTTGCACTTGTGCTTGCGGTAACCTTGATTTTGATAATCTTAAAGCAAAACAGCACGCAAGGGCGGGAGAGTTATACGGATGGACCGCAGGATGAGGTTTTGGAAAGCAATGATGATGATTTAAGTCAAAATCAACAAGACAGCACTTACGCAGAAAACGAGGGAGGAGAACTCCCCATAATCGGACTTGGCGGAGACAGAAGCTCATACAGCATTGAATTTCAGGACGAGATAAGGCTTTCGGGAAGTGAAGCTGACAAAATCGCGGACGAGTTCTTTGATTATGAGATTGACCTTGACAGGGATGGTTATTCGGAAAAATACCGTATAAACTTTACCTATGATGACACGGATAAAAAAACACAGGTAAACCTTATGGCAGGCTCCAACAAGGCAGCGGGCGCAGTACTTGAAAATACGCTTGAGAGCTCGGATTGCGTTGATATTATCCTTACAGAAAACAATTCCGGCACGGGGCTTGGTGTTATATGCAAAACCTTCGATGAAAATGACAATAAATACGTTCTTCAGTGCATTGTCTGGGAGTATGTAAATGACGTGCTCACCGAGCAGTGGAATCTTGTATACACCGCAAGGGCGGATGAAGGCAACGGCTATATGAAGGACGGCTATATCCGCGGACTGATAAGAGGTGAGCAGGTGTATTACACCACTGACAGCCATATGAACGGTTTTATACTGATACGCTCCACCTTTATGGCAGATATGAAAAACCTCGGAATAAAACTTCCCAAGGACACCACGGGAGAATGTACAATAACCTACACACATTATGCGCAGGGGTTAGCAAGAATCATAATAGAATGAACAGGAGAATAAACTCATGATGAACACACTTAAAAACCACAAACAGCTATGTATAAGGATAATACTGATTCTTCTTATAGCGCTGCAGCTTGGCAATATCATATATTGCTTCACCGTTAAGAAAAAGGGCTTACATTCGGATGAGGTATATTCCTACGGACTTGCTAACAGCTATTACCAGCCCTTTATTACACATGCGGACCATAATAGCACGGAGGCATTAAATAAAAATCAGTGGCTGTCCGGCAAGGTGTTTGATGATTATCTGACCGTAAATGAGGATGAGAGATTTGCCTATGGCTCGGTATATTATAATAATACCAAGGATGTTCATCCTCCGTTTTATTATTTTGTACTGCATACGGTATGTTCGCTCTTTCCGGGAACTTTTTCGTGGTGGTATGGCTTTTCGATTAATATTGTGCTGTTCATCCTTACACAGCTATTGCTCTATAAGATTTCAAGAAGGGTAACCGGCAGTACCTTTCTGTCGCTTCTGGTATGTTTTTTGTACGGCTTTAGCCAGGGGTGTATAAATACCTTTATATTTATAAGAATGTACTCCATGATTACATTTTTTGGAGTGCTTAGCATCTACCTGCATTTAAAGCTGCTGGACAATGAGAAATATAAAAGGAATTTATGCCTGATTGCCTGTGTTACGCTTATAGGGAGCCTTACCCACTATTATTTTTTGGTGTTTGAGTTCCTTCTTTCGGGCTGCATGTGCATATACTATCTTTTTAAGAAGCAGTTTAAGAAAATGTTCATATATGGAGGTACACAGCTCCTTGCTGCGCTTCTCTCATTCGCATTTTTTCCGTACATATATCAGCATATGCTGACCTTTGGAGGAGATTATGGCACGAACCCTAATTATTCGGGCTTTTGGGTTGAACTGTACTTTTTTAAGACCTTTCTGATGAAGGAATTATTCGGTATATTCGTAATGCCGCGTCCGTCATATCTGCTGATTCATCTGGCGGAGTTTATGCTGTATGCGGTAATTGTTATCACTCCGATAGCCATTTTGCTCAGAAAGGAAATATGGTTTAGAAAGGCTCTTTCGTACATATGGAGGATAATTAAGGACCTTTGCATAAGACTTAAAAATGTAAATATTATTGTATATTTCTGCATAGTGGTTACAGTGCTGGAATTTCTGGTGATTTGCAGGACGGCAACCATCATTATTTTTTCACAGACGGCAACCAGATATATGTTTTTAACCTACCCATATATATATCTGATAGTGATTGTGGCAGCAAATTTTGTTCTGGAGTTTCTTACATCCTTTGTGAGAAATGAAAGGTATGTAGGAACAGCGGTAAGGTCACTTATGTGCATAATGACGGCTGCACTTCTGATACTGATTTACGTAAATTCACCCAAGGATTTTTATATGGATGACGGAGAGCTCCAGACGGTTAAGATAAGCGAATTGGACAGGGATGCAAACTATATAATTGTTCTGAAACGTGACTGGGTGATGGACTATATGTCTGAGTCATTTCTGGGCATAGATAATTTCTTTTATTCCACAACGGATGATTTTCTTGACCAGCAGGAGAGCCTAAGCAGTACGGAGGGTATTGACACTGATAAGAAAACATATTTCATAATAATAAAGCCGGATTATAGTTATGTGACGGAGTACGAGTCGGAGGATGTATCCTATGAATTGAGTGAGTTCGTTGAAAAAGGTGAAGAGATGTATTCGTATGATAGTGATATAAGCACGGAGTATTTGAACAAATATAAGGAATTTCTCTATGAAAACGGTGTTGCATCAAAATTTGAATATATAGGCAGTGATGTATTATATAGCAGAGTTATGTATGTCTTTGAAATTAATTAACTAAAAATGAACAAATTATGAACGAAACACGTTTTGAATTTGTAAAATATTTATCAAAAATGGATAAAAAATATTAAAATTCACCTTAAAGTAGTATTAAAATTGCACAAAAAACGACATTAAACTTGTATATATATAACAAAACGCCTAAAAATGTAAAAAATTTTTTAATAAAAAATTTACAAAGAAAAAATTGTATGTTATTATGTACAAGAAATAAGAATCTAGGCAGATAGGAGAGGCAAATGGCAACTTTTAATTATAAAGCAATGATGCCGGATGGCAAGGAAGTTAAGAACAGTGTCAATGCGGTTGACCTCGAGGAAGCTAAGGCGATGGTCAAGGCACAGGGACTTATGATTATGGATATCAGTGAGGCCGGTGCACTGGATAAGGAGATTGAGCTGCCCTTTAAGCTGGGACAGAAGAAGGTATCATCAAGGGATTTGTGCGTATTCTGCCGTCAGTTCGTAAGTATTATCTCCGCAGGCGTAAGTATCGTGCAGGCTCTCGAAATGCTTGCAGAACAGACGGAGAATAAGAGGCTTGCAAAGGCTCTTATGGAGACGAGGGATTCGGTTGAGAAGGGCGATACACTCTCAGCGGCCTTTGCCAAGAATCCGGACATCTTCTCAGGACTCTTCCTCAGCATGGTTGAGGCGGGCGAGGCGTCAGGAAGTCTTGAAGTAGCTATCTCTAGGATGGCAATACAGTTTGAGAAGGATAACCACTTGAAGAGTCTTGTTAAGAAGGCACTTACATATCCTATCATCCTTATAGTGGTTTTGATTATAGTTGTTGTTGCAATTCTGGCATTTGTAATGCCTACCTTCGTTGATATGTTTAAGACACTTGACACGGAGCTTCCGGTTATGACAAGATTCCTTATCGGCGCCAGCGATTTTGTGGTTGACAGATGGTATCTTCTTATCTTGATTGCGATTGCTCTTGTAGTTGCCTTTAAGGTCTTTGCTTCGACCAAGGAAGGCACATATATTCTGGCAAGGGCGGGTGTTAAGCTTCCGGTAATCAGCAATCTTACAATGAAGACTGCCTGTGCACGTTTTGCCCAGACACTTCAGACACTTCTTATGGCGGGTATGTCGATGATGGATTCACTTGATATCTGTGCTAAGACAATGGACAATATCCTTTATAAGGAGGCACTCCTTGACGTAAGGGATAATGTTTCACTTGGCTCATCGCTTGCCTCCGAGCTTAAGAGAACGGGTCTTTTTCCACCAATGATTTGCCATATGGTCGGTATTGGTGAGGAAACGGGTAATCTGGAGCAGATGCTTGAAAGCTGTGCTAATTACTATGATGAGGAAGTGGAGAATGCCACCCAGCAGCTTACGGCGGTTCTCGAGCCTGCAATTACAGTTGTAATGGCATGCGTAGTACTTGTAGTTGTGCTTGCAATCTACACACCTATGGTTTCTATGTACGACAATATCGGATAAGGGTTTGTATCGGATTAACACGGTCTGCAGTACCCGCAGGCTGGTTGATTATAAATTTTAATATCATTTTAGGGAGGAATTTAATTATGAAGAAAATGAACAACAATGGTTTCTCGTTAGTAGAATTAATCGTTGTAATTGCCATTATGGCAATCTTAGTAGGTGTACTTGCACCTTCCGTACTTGGCCAGCTCGACAAGGCTAAGATTTCTAAGGATAAGCAGTCAATCGAGACAGTTGTAACAGCTTATGCTACAGCATATGCTGACCAGATGGTTACTGTAGATAAGCCTGATGCTGGCGCGCTTTCGAATATTGAATTCACTGAAGATCCATCAGTAGTTTATTCAAGTGACGGAGGCGAAACTGATTTTGACGGAGCAGTAAAGGCAATCGTAGGCTATTCTAAGGTTCAACTTGAGTCATCCGAGTATAAGGGCAAGGATGTTACTATTGAACTTAGTGCAAGCGGCAAGGTTACTGCTACGGTTGTAGGCGAAAGTGGTGCTACATACACTGTAACAAGATAATTTAACGTCAGATTACATATGGGCTTCGGGCACATCACCTATCTTGGGATGAGGGTACACTTTAAGATATCTGATGCGCCCGCAGGGGCTCTTCGATAATTTAATCAAAAATAATAAATGATAATAAGTAATAACCTATTAGATACATCCTAATAGGATTTTGTATTTTTTTATAATTCACATTCGCACTGGGAACAACGGGGTTCAGTGATACTTTTGTTTGGGAGGCTTAAAAGATGGCTAAAAGCGAGAAGAAAGCTAGCAGTCAGAAGAACAGATATCTGACTATTAACTTTAACAACGAATTTATAAAGGTTAGTGAGGTAAGTAAAACTAACAAGGGATTGATTGTACATAAGGTATTTAGCATACCTACTCCGGCCAGGGCATATCGTGACGGTGTAATCAGAGATCGTAATGCAATTGCTAAGGAGCTTACGATTGTACTTCAAAGACATGGCATTACAACTACCAATGTTATTTATACAATTTCTTCAACCAAGATAGCAACAAAGGAAGTAATCATTCCATATGTTAATAAGAATAAGATTGAATCGATTATCAGAACAAATGCGACGGAATACTTCCCTGTTAATATAGAAGAGTATATTATTCAGAGCTCCATTCTCGAGGTTATCGAGAATCCGGACAATAAGAAGGATAAGAAATTAAAGCTTATGGTTGTGGCTGTTCCGAGCAAGATGATTGAAGAATATTATGACTTCTCATCTACAATGGGCTTTAAGATAATAGCTGTTGATTACCTCGGTAATTCGACACTCCAGCTCCTCAAGCTGCAGAATGACGTTGACAGCGCCATTATGGTACAGATTGAGAATGATGCAACCATCATAAGCGTATTCGATAAGGACGTGCTTCAGTTACAGAGAACAGTTCCTTATGGTAAGACAATGATTGTCAATGCCGTAATGGAAAAGCGAAAGATTTTCAACTATGACGTAGCACTTGATATTCTTACCAAGGAAAGACTTATTCACGAGGAATTTGACGGTGATGAGATTACGGAGTCAATGAAATATCTCGTAAGCAATGTTTCACGTATTATGGACTATCAGGTATCGCGTAATTCCAATAAGCCTATCGACAAGGTATACATTGTAGGTAACGCTACATACATCCTCGGTCTTGAGGATTTGTTTAAGAGCCAGCTCTCAGCGCCGGTTGAGAGTATCAGCTTCCTTAAGGGAGTTTCGGCTGATAAGAGAACATATGTTGAGGAGACAACTCTTACAACTTATATCGCCAATATCGGTGCGGTAATAGACCCGATTAACTTCGTTCCTAACTCTATGACGGAGGGCAAGAAGGGCGGTTCGGGTGTTGATGTCGACCAGATTAAGGTTGTGCTTGGTATAGCGGTTGCCGGTGCTGCGTTGCTTATAATTATTCCGTACATCCAGATGACCCTTGCCAAAAAGGAGATGGAAAGTGCCAAGACCAGGCTTGACGGCATTATGTCGATTAATGACGTAATGGATGATTATTACACGGTCAAGGCGCAGTATGAGGATGTTAATACCTTCCGCAAATTAACCACTAATAATAATGATGTTATTATGAATTTCTTTAGTGATATGGAACAGGTTATGCCGACGGGTGTCCAGATTACGGAATTTGAGTCCGAGGATGGCGTGGTAGACCTTGAGGGTGAGGCTTTCAGCAAGTATGCACTTGCTAAATACATCCAGCAGCTTAAGAGCATTGATAATGTATCGGATGTTTTTATGAAGGATGCCAAGGAAAGTCTTGATGACAATGACAATCTTGTGGTTGAGTTTGAGCTTGAATGTGTATTTACCAATGAAGATAATACAGAAGTAGAAGAGGAGGCGCAGAGCAATGAGTAGTGGTATTTCTGAAAAGGATAAAAAGATATTATATTTTGTTGCAGCCGTTGCTATTCTTGCAGCTGCTTACTTCTTCGGCTTTAGAAATTTTAATGACCAGACATCGGATTATAAGGCCAAGACAAAGGAGTACAATGATGAGTACTCAGAGCTGATTGAGCTTCAGAAGAATCGTAATGAGTATATCAATATGACCGAGAAGTACAAGACGGACAGAGCTGCCATTCTTGCAGACTATGAGGAGGGCTTCAATCAGGAAAACCTCATCAAGACCATAAGTGATATTGAAACAAATTCAGAGCTGTGGATTAAGTCCATGGATAATTCAGAGCCGGTGGTTGTATATGAGTTTACCTCCGAGGCTGATTTAAAAGGTGTGGAGAACGCAACCGAGATTGAATTTGAAGGCGACTACAATCAGTTTAAAAAGCTTCTTTCCGAGATACTTGCAATTAACAGTAAGACCGTTATTGACACGGTTGATGTAAAGTATAAGGAAGATTTACAGCTCATTCAGGGCTCTATCGAGTTAAAGCATTATTCTCTTGCATCGGATGCAGAGGATTTTGGCGAGCCTGAGGTAAGCATTTCACTTCCGACAGGTGTAAGCAATGTATTTGATTCGGATGCAGTTGTAAGCAATACTCAGACGAGTGCAGCTTCAGGCAGCTACATTCTTTCAGATTATGATATTTGTACGGTTATTAACGCTGATGATGCAACTCTTGATGCGGTTATCGTTGGAACCACCAATGATTCCAAGGCTAAGGATTCACTCAGCACAGATAAGAATGAAACCGCAGAGCTTACAATTACGGTTGACGGCACAGCGGGTAAGTACACTGTTTCATATAAGCTTGGCGATGACACATATCCGGCTAAAAATTACGAGAAGGGCGTTTCCTTTGAGCCGGGCAGTACGCTTGACCTCCTTGTTGTCAGCTCAGTTCGCAGCAGCAACAATGATAAGGTTGGTGTTAAGGCTACGCTTGTTAATAATTCCGATATGCAGCTTAATGTACTGGTATCAGGTGATGACACATCCTCACCGAGATTCCAGGTAGTATCACGAACAGGGGATATTAAGATTTATCGTTAGCAGATGATTAGCGGGTTGAGGAGTGTGAGTATGAAATCTCTAAAAGGTAATGATGGTTTTTCATTAATTGAATTGATAGTGGCGATAGGAGTTCTTGCAATTACGGGTACCACGATTTTTATCGGATTTACGAATTCTGCAAGAATTCACAGCAAGACCTCGACACTTCAGATGGCAGAGGATGTCGGTCAGTATGTTGCCGAAGAGTTCAAGTCGCACTCCGTAGACTGGCTTGTGAGTAATTATACGGGCAGTATCAATAAGGATGCTGCGGGGGCTGTTACCTCCATTGAATTTACGAATGTTCCGTTCACGTACAGTGCAAGGTCAGCAGCGAGTGAATCACAGTTTACTGCCAATATCACTATGACGCCGGTAAGCGATGCAAGCAAGCCGGGACTTGGAACTACCTACAAGCAGAATCAGGATGTCACCTACTTCTATGAGGTGGACCCTTCGGTTGGAACGAATACCTTTATCGTACCGGAGGTGACAAATATCTATGACGGCACCTGCGTGGTTGTTTCAGAGGATATTAACCAGTATGACAGCCGTGTTGTAAATGACCTGTATCAGGTAATCAAAAATGATATTGAAAAGAAGAATTCACTGATTCCTCTTGCGGCAAACCAGATAAATGTTGCGGATATGGATTCCAAGTTTTCGGAGAAGTACATTCCGCTTACCAATATTACAAATGAGAATCAGCTTGTTAAGACCACGGATATAAGGATAGAAGCCGATACCACGGGTGATGATGTCACATACTCATATGTTGTTACGGTTTCCTTTACATTTAATTTTGATTTTGAGCTTGTTTACGGAAACGGAAATTCAGCCGGCAGCCTTAAGGATGTAGTGTCAAGCGGAGAGCTTTCGGCGGTTGACGGAGCGACATCAACCTATGAAGTTAAACATTCGGGCTCTAAGTACACTGTTACCTACGAGGAAACACTGCCAGAGGAAATGACCGGTCAGTCAGGTCTTAAGGGCAGCTTTGGCGGTATTTTGAATGTTGACTCCGATTTGTCAACGGATGATATGGAGCCGAAGTACACATATAAAAAGGACGGCTCGGGTGACAAGGTAGCATATCTCTACATATTATATACACCTTTTGATATGTATTCGGATAAGTCGGGCGGAGTTGCAAACGATAAGATTACCTTTGATTATTCCGGTTCTGGCGCTACCAATATAGTAAGAACCTTCCTCGTAACGCAGGAGGTTGCAAGTCTTTACAATCCGTCGGTTACTATGACGGTTGAGGATTGTGAGTATGACGGCAACAAGGATATATTTAAGCTCTATACCAACAGTAAAGAGATAATTGAGAAATCGTCGGATATTACCGGAAAGGAATATCTGACAAACTCATACGGCAAAACGAATGTTAATTCATACGAATTAAAGATAGAATTGTTTGATTTAGACGGAAATAAGAGAGCTGAGATTAATACAGTTAAGGAGGACTAATCATGAAGAAGTTTTTATTTGCGAAGAAGAATAATGATGGTTCGACTATGCTTTTTGTATTAGTTAGTGTAATGTTCATTGGTCTTTTGGCTACACTTATAACGGCTCTTTCAGTTGCCGGCTTCAAAATGAAGAATGTTGATTATCTTTCAAAGAAAAACTTCTATGAAGGCGAGGAATATACAAGTAAGATATACAATGAGTTCGGTATGAACGCAGTCGGCATTCTGGGTGAGGCATATGTATCCACCATGGGTAACATTAATTCAGGCAGTATCACAAGTAAGGACAGTATGAACAACTACCTTATGAACCTGTATTATAAGAATATGCTCATTTATTTAAAGCTTGAGGCGGCAGGTGTTTCGGATACGGCTCTTAAGCTTCCTATTAAGTTTGATAATGCAAGTTCGCAGGTGTCCGACCCTACAAACGGAATGACTGCCAGAATACAGTCAATCGTTGACCCGTCAGACCCTGCTTCAAGACAGGTTGAGGCTTCTGTAAACGGTGATATTTACTGTATACCTGCGGGTCTTACCAAGGTTGAGGTTGAGGCGGCTCTGGGAACGGCTCCGGGCTGTCTTGAGTATGACGAGGTTTCGCTTCAGACAGCATACCCTGTTATTATAATTAATGATGTGCATTTGACCTATATCAAGTCTTCCAATAATTACGAATCGGACTATACCTTTGATATTGTTATCCGTTACCCTGATTGGGATTTTACCTTTGCAAATCCTGTAAGTGCATCTTCGGATATTGATACCTTCCTTGATTATGTGCTTATCTCAAATGATGCAATGGTATTTAACGGTGTTAATGAGGGAGTACACGGCTGTGTATCCGCAGGCACCAATGGTGTAGTTGCACAGAATGAGGATTTTGATGATTATTCATCAGGCTTTAAGTACGGTATTCAGATAAACTCGGGTGCACAGGTACATTTTTATGAAAATGGTGCAAACAGATATGAGCCACTGGCGATTGTAGCTACCGATAATGTTACGGTCAACAGTACGCTTACAAATCCGAGTTATATGGCTGTTCACGGTGGAAAGCTCTGGTGCAACAGCGTGATTCTTAATATGGCAGAAACCGATTATGACGGAACTGCAACGGGTTCTACCTTTACAACGAGCTCGACAAAGCTTTACATTCAGGATGATTTGCAGCTTGACGGTGATTTCAGTACTGCCATTATAAGCGGCGGCTCATATTACGGTTACAGCACCAACAGCAGTACAACCTCCAATACGGCACAGAATTCAAGTAGTGCCATTATGGTAAACGGCAATAAGTCATCAGTAAGCCTTAGCGGTCTGGATGTGCTCAGCGTAAATGGTCTTGCCTACCTTAATTTTAAGAATAAGGGTACACTGTACCGCACGGGTGAATCAATTACCGTAAAGGGTACACAGGTTATGTATCTTGTACCTGATGATTATATGTATGCAACAACGGGAACTAAGATTGGCAATCCTGTCAAGGTGTCAGGCTCGGGTATTACCTATACGGCTGACCAGGCTGCGATTGCAAGCGGTCTGACTGACTTCTTCGGATACAGCTATCTTAAGAATATGGCAGCGGACGGAGAGTATCCGTTCATAGTAAGGAATTATACGATTAACGGCAGTGAGTATGCTTTCTACTACCTTAATTTTAAGAGTACCTCCGCACAGGGCAATTATGTGAAGAATGTTCTTAATTCTTCATCAACGGATTCGGTACTCCTTGCGACACGTGAGAAGGTGCTCAAGGCTCTTTCGGATATGAATGAGACGGCAGCCTCACTTGTATCGGCTTCGGCATCCTCTATGTTTACCGCAGGTGCGATTGTAACGGCAAACGGCGGTGAGCAGGCAGGTACTGCAAGTGCTTCGGGTGTTGCGGATGTTGTTATTGACAGCATGAACCTTCGTAATAAGTATCTTCTTATGAAGAGTATACTTGTGCCGGTTCCTGATGATGAGATTGTAGTTGATTTCAGCAATGTTGTATGTAAGGATTTGATTTATAAGAATAATATTGATTCCACAGCTTATCCTTCAACCTCGAGGGCTATTGTAAATCAGTATCTTAACCGTTCTGCGGTTGATAATATTATCGATACCACGAAGCTTCAGCTGTATGCGGCTGACGGCGGCGGAGTATGGAGCAGAAGCCATGCTGACGGAGATTTGGTTTATATTAATTCCTACGGCGGTGAGGCGGATGTTACAAGCTATACGCACAAGGGTGTTGTGGTTGTAAACGGTGATGCGGTAGTTAAGGGCTCATTTACGGGTCTTATAATTGCAACCGGAAGGATTACGGTGTCCGGCTCGGGTGAGCTGTACAGCTCTCCTGATGTTGTAGAGGGAGTGCTTACCGCTGAACAGTCATACGTTCCGACAAGCTCGGAGGTAGGTCCTCGAAGTGATGTATTCAGATTCTATCCGTGTGCAACTTCACTTACGGCATATGGTGATTCGATAGACCAGCTTGATTATTCGGATGTTATTTACTATGATAACTGGCGCAGATATTAATGAGGAGGTATAGGGATGAAGTTAGATAATAAGGGTTTTTCACTTGTTGAACTGCTTGTTGTTGTAGGCATTATGGCTGTTCTGGCAACCTTAACGGCGTCTGCGGCGGGTTATTTAACCAGAGGAAATATAAAACAAGCGACAAAAACTTTATATTCAGCCATTACCTCAAGTCGTACATATTCAATGGCGAGAGCCGGAGATTGGGAATTTGTTGTATCAACCAATGAAAACGGCAAATATGTTTTAACCAGCACGAATCAGCTGGATGCCTCAAGTCCTGTTGAAGTAGTGGCAGAGGATGTGCTGAATGAGCGTGTAACCAGCATTACTGTTGATGGTAACCCGCTTACCTCAATCAAATTTGCCAAGAGCACCGGTGCAGTAAAGAGTATAAACGGTGTAGATGTATCGGCGGGGTATTCCGATATTTCGGTAAATATGACCAGCGGCTCAAGAACCTTGCGTTTATACTATTTAACCGGTAAGATTGAGTCAAATTAATGTGCAGATTCAAGTTGTTTATTAACTTTAATTTAGATTAAAAGGTCGGTAGGTGTTTTATGAGGATGAATAATAAGGGTGTTACTCTGATTGAGTTAATCGTTGCAACCGGAATTATGTCAGTGCTTATGATGACGGCGACAGGAATGCTTGTCGGTGCTACAAAGTATTTTGAAAAGGAAACAGCGGCGGTGGAGCTTCAGAACGAAGCTCAGATAGTTACAAATTACATAACCGAGTGCGTTATGGAGGCAACCGCGATGGATTTTACGGTGAGCGACGATAAGACGCAGGGCACATTTAAGCTCTATAAGGAAGGCTCAAAGGAAGATCAGAGGATTCTTTATTTTACCAGCGATGGCACGAATCCCGGTTCGCTGTATATGGTAACATTTCAGGATGATACTGAGCCGGCTGTCTACGCTGACGAGAAATATCTGCTCTCAGACGAGCTGATGGACTTTACCGTAGAGGTTGAAACAGCTACCGCAACGGACCCGACTGCGGACCCCGCAGACCCCGCGGCTCCGGCAGACCCGACGGCTGAGCCGGAAATGGTGGTCGGCAATCCCGTAAAACTCAAGATAGAATTTACAATCAAGCATGGCGTTGCGACTTCCAAGTTTGAAATCACAGCGAGCTGCCGAAACAGATTGGATAAGGTAACAATAAACGGAACTGAGTACAAGGCATTGGACAGATAGGAGGATTAAGATGAAGCTAACACATATCGCAAATAAAATATTTGCTGTTTCAGTTGTTGCACTGGTAGTCGCACCCCTAACTTCCAGCTTTGGCTTTTATGACAGCTTAAGTGACGAGATTTACGCCACCTCAGCTACGGACAGCGTGGCTTCGGACACGGCGGCTGCGGAGGATACGGC
>CAYOHM010000052.1:2268-13295 GCA_964403785.1 uncultured Alistipes sp. | reverse complement strand
ACATCCAAATCATCTTCAATATATTTCCCGTTATACCCATATACAGAACATTTGCGACTTCTTAACCGCATATTGGGATTTCCTGCATAGGTTTCTGTAATCATTGTGCGATGTCCATTGTCTGAAAAAGAAATTTTTAAATTATATCTATTTTCGCCTCTGCCATTAAAAGATTCCTTGGCAGATATTATTGTGCCCTCAAATCGTTTTCCTTTTGCTTTATACTTCTTTCTTTTATAGTTGCCGGAATAACAATAACAAATAAAGATAATGTCTAAGCAAACTGCCATAATTATTCCTGGCAATCCTGAATATTCCTGTATTCCATATGTTAATGACCCGCTTAGTACTGCATCGGCTATACCCACACAAACGAATACGAATGTACCAACTGCAAAAGGTTTATAACAATCTCTAAAGGTTTTGTATTTGTTCATATAAATCCCCTGACTTTGTTAAATTACTGCGTGCATTGCTGTTTGAAAAAATTTTACCATAATTTATATAAACCTGCAAATTAGTGGAAGTATTCCAAAAAGTGTGCTATACTGGAGGGAATTATTTAAGCATTTATTTTTATGGAGTTTACCAGTATGTTTAGAAAAGAGAAAACAATTTCCAACGGATTGAACATCATAATTGTAGGCTGCGGCAAGGTCGGCGCCACGCTTACCGAGCAGCTCAGCAAGGAGGGGCATGATATTACCATCATTGACAAAAATGTCTCCGCAGTCCAGACGCTTTCCGATATGTATGACGTTATGGGAATAGCAGGCAATGGTGCAAGTTACAGTGTTCAGATGGAGGCAGGAATAGAAAATGCAGATTTGATAATTGCAGTTACCGGTTCTGACGAGTTAAACCTGCTGTGTTGTACGGTTGCCCGCCGTGTCGGCAACTGTTCTGCCATTGCGCGTGTGCGTACGCCCGATTACAGTGATGAAATCGAATACCTTCGCGAGAAGCTCGGGCTTGCCATGGTCATAAATCCCGAGATGGAATCCGCCAGTGAGGTCGCCAGAGTGCTTTATCTGCCTACGGCGCTTGAAATAAACACCTTTGCCCACGGTCAGGCGGAAATGATAAAGATTAAGATTCCTGAGCATAATATTATGCACGATAAGAGTATCGCATCCCTCGGCAAGGACATTTTCTGCGACATTCTCATCTGTGCGATTGAACGAAACGGAAAGGTTTTCATCCCTTCCGGTAATTTCATCCTCAAAGCGGGGGACCTCATATCCTTTACCGCTTCGCGTAAGAATGCCAGACTTTTTCTCCAGAAGGTTGGCTTTGCAACCAATCAGGTTAAGGACACAATGATTATCGGCGGCGGACGTGTCGCGTATTATCTTGCTAAACAGCTCATAAATATGGGCATTGATGTTAAAATTATCGAAAATGACTTTAAGAGATGCGAGGAATTAAGCGAGCTTCTTCCCAAAGCCATAATAATTAACGGTGACGGTACTGACGAAGAGATTCTCAAGGAGGAGGGTCTTCAGACAGTCCAATCCTTTGTTCCTCTTACCGGTATTGACGAGGAAAATATTTTGCTTACCCTGCATGCAAAACAGAATTCCAATGCAAAGGTTATTACCAAAATAAACAGGCTTTCCTTTAAGAATGTTATTTCCTCCCTCGACCTCGGCAGCGTAATCTATCCGAGATACATAACCTCCGAGGCGATTGTCGCATATGTGCGTGCCAAAAAGGATTCTCAGGGCAGCAATATCGAAACTCTGTATCATTTATTCGACTCAAGAGCCGAGGCGATTGAATTTAAGATAGGACGGCAGTCCGAAGTGACCGACAAAACTCTTATGGAGCTTAACCTTAAGGATAATCTTTTGATTACGCTAATTAACCGCAACGGCAGTATCATTATCCCGCGAGGCAGCAGCCGCCTTATGCTCGGAGACACGGTTGTAGTCGTAACTACTCATACCGGATTTAACGATATTGATGATATTTTAAAATAGGAGCTTAAAATGAACAGTTCAATGATAAGATATATTCTTGGCCAGGTTCTTAAAATAGAAGCTTTGTTTCTTCTCCTGCCTTGTTTTGTTGCAATCATATATCATGAGAACGCCGGATTCTCATTTTTGATAACCCTTGCAATCTGCGGAGTTCTCGGCATAATTATGACTTCCAAAAAGCCTTCAACCTATGTTTTCTATCTGAAGGAGGGATGTATTGCCACCTCGCTGAGCTGGATTTTCTTAAGTATATTTGGGTGTCTTCCCTTTGTTATAAGTGGTGAAATACCGAGTTTTACAGACGCATTGTTTGAAACCATTTCCGGATTTACAACAACCGGAGCGAGTATATTAAGTGATATTGAAAGCCTCTCCTATTGTTCTCTTTTTTGGAGGAGCTTTACGCACTGGATAGGAGGTATGGGTGTTCTTGTCTTTCTTCTTGCCGTCCTGCCTCTGACAAACGGTTCCAATATCAACCTTATGCGTGCGGAAAGCCCGGGGCCTTCCGTCGGCAAGCTGGTGCCTAAGGTCCGTTATACCGCAAGAATACTCTACATTATATATCTGGGAATGACGCTGCTGGAAATCCTCATACTCATAGCCGGAGGTATGCCTGTTTTTGACGCATTTACGCTTTCCTTCGGTACTGCGGGAACAGGAGGCTTCGGTATAAGAAATGACAGCATTATGAGCTATTCCGCTTTTTCCCAGTGGGTAATCACTATTTTTATGATATTGTTCGGCGTGAATTTTAACGCATACTATTTATTGCTTTTTAAACACTGGAGAAGCGCTCTTGATATGGAGGAGGTCAAGTATTATCTTATAATTATTTTTGCGGCATCCTGCATAATTTTTGTAAATATTTACACTCCGGGGACGAGTGTTCCTGAATCCTTCAGGCATGCGGCTTTTCAGGTGGCTTCAATTATAACCACCACCGGCTATTCCACAGTTGATTTTGATTTGTGGAATTCTGCTGCCAAAACTGTTCTTGTTATTTTGATGGTTATAGGTGCCTGCGCAGGAAGTACGGGCGGAGGACTTAAGGTATCCCGTGTCTTAATTGCAGTCAAAAACATATTCAGGGAAATGGGTGCATACATCCATCCAAAATATGTTAAAAGTATCCGGATGGATAATAAATCCATTGACGAGGACACAGTAAAATCAGTTAATGTTTATTTAATTACTTTTTCAATGATACTACTTATTTCAACCTTTATAGTGTCATTTGAGGGAAGGGATCTTGAGACCAATTTAACCGCGGTAATCGCAACTCTAAATAATATCGGTCCTGGTCTTGCAGGTGTCGGACCTACGCAGAGCTTCGGAAGTTTTTCCGTCCTTAGCAAATATGTGCTTATGTTTGATATGCTTGCCGGAAGATTGGAGCTTTTCCCGCTGCTGCTGCTGTTCCACCCGTCAATTTTAAAAGACCTGCTTAAGAAAAAAAGTCCCACTGCCTAGAAAGCCGTGGGACTTTGAGTTTAACCCTTTACCGAACCGAGAGCAACGCCCTGTACGATATACTTTGAAAGACATATATATACGATAATTACAGGGAATATTGCAAACGCAATCATCATATAAACCTGACCCATATCAAACTTAAGCCAGTCAGCACTTCTAAGCTGGGCAATAAGAATCGGGAGTGTCTTTAATTTATCCTTTTTTAATACAAGTGCAGGTGTGAAATAGTTATTCCAGCTCGATACGAATGAGAAAATCGCCTGAACTGCAATAGCCGGTTTCATAAGCGGAAGCACAATGCTGTTAAAGGTTCGAAACTCACCCGAACCGTCAATTCTGGCTGCCTCGATTATTGAAATCGGCAGTGTGCTCTCCATATACTGCTTCATATAGTAGAACGTAACAGGTGATGCCACCGCCGGAACAATAAGCGGGATAAAAGTATCCATAAAGCCCAGCGTATCCATAAAGCGGATAAATCCAAGCGCTGTTACCTGTGTAGGAATCATCATAACCGCAAGGATAAATGTAAACATAAACTTCTTGCCCTTGAAGTCATATACATGGATTGCATATGCTGTCATGGTCGAAAAATATGTACATAAAACCGCACAGCTTGTTGAGATGATTACACTATTTATCATACCGGAAACAACCGGCTGTGAACTGTTGATAAGGTTATGCCAGTTCTCAGCAAAATGTCCGCCCGGAACAAAGCTGACACCTGTCTGAAGCTGGGAGTGGGATCTGGTCGCATTTATAAAAAGAATGTAAAACCAGAACAAACATAATATTGACAAAAATATTAATACCACATATGCTATTGCCCGTCTTACTCCGATAGGAAGACCTGCATTAACTTTTTTCTGCTTTGATTCATCATCCATTGTTCAGTCCTCCTAATTTTCTTTTTTTCTATACATAAAGCTGTACACTACCAAGCTTAAGATACCGGTTATGATAAACAGGAATACCGAAAGTGCACCGCCCAAACCATAGTTCTTGCTATACAAATGCTTATTCAGATACATAATAAGCGTCATCGTTGACTGAACCGGTGAGCCGTCACCGTTTGTCAGGATTTGCGGAACATCGAACATCTGGATGCCGCCAATCATTGAAGTGATTACAACATAAATCAAAATCGGTTTAAGAAGCGGAAGTGTAATCTTGGTAAATCTCTGCACCGCATTCGCGCCATCCACCTCTGCCGCCTCAAAAAGTGAAACATCAATACCCATTATACCCGCCATAAGAAGAATGGTCGTATTGCCAAACCACATCAGGAAATTCATAAAGCCGACCAATGACCTGGAGGCGGTTACATTTGAGAAGAAATCAAACGGTTCTGACAGTATACCCATATTAATCAGCATTGAATTGATTGGACCCGACCTTGAAAACAATGTAAAAAATAACATTGCAAAGGCAGATGCCATAATCAGATTCGGCAGATAAATGACCGTCTTAAAAAATCCGCTGCAGCGCAGCTTCAAACGCACATCTGAAAACCACTGTCCCAGAATAAGAGAAATAATAATCTGCGGAACAAATCCTATTACCCACATAATTATGGTATTTCCCGTATATTTAAGCAAATCCGGGTCAGATAAAATCTCAGCATAATTTGCCAATCCGACAAAGTTAGGACCAACCTGAATGATGCCATCCCTGTAATTTTCGAAAAAGCTGTTATAAATTGTGCTGATTAAAGGAACTAACTGAAACGCAACATAGACAAGAACAAATGGAATCAAAAAATAATATCCCCATTTGTTATACTTAACTACCTTGCTCTTTCCCTTTGTTTCCTGAGAATCACTCATACTATCACTCCTTGCTCTGTAACTGTTCTGTAATAAATATGCCTGCCCTACATCCGATAGAGCAGGCATATTGTAAGCCTTATATAATCAAGCGATTATAATCCGATTAGTTCACTGTAATTGCAGGATATTTAGCCTTGATTGACTTCTTAAAGTTAGCAATTGCCGTATCAAGGTCACAGTTGCCATCGAAGTAATCCTTCATTGCTGACTGGAACTCTTCATTACATCCCTGGTCATATGCTGAAAGGTTGCTCAAGTCAATCTTTTCAGCGCCTGCACAGAACATTGAGAGAGCATTCTGTCCGCCGAGTACAGGATCTCCGTATGAAGTATCCTTTGCCATAGCTTCCATAACTGTCTTGTTATTTACAAAGTCATTATCCTTTGTTACGATTGACTGCATAACCGTGTCATCCGTTGTCATCTTGCGGATGATGTCAGCTACAAGTGAGCTGTTATCCGTACCGTCAGCAGCGCAAATCCATGTACCGCCCCAGAAGAAGCCCTCCGGTCCTTCAGTTGCAGCCCATTCGCCCTGACCTGCGATAGAAGTAGGGTCATCATCATTCATACTGAAATCGATTAACCAAGCCGGTCCGAAGTATGAGAATACCTTGCCTGACTGATAGAAACCAAGTGACCAGTCATCTGACCAAAGCTCAGCAGTTGTTGTCTGCTTTGCATCAACCATGGTCTTGGACATCTCAACCCACTTCATTAAGTTGGCATCAATCGTAAGCTCCTTGTTATCGTTAACCCATTTGCTGCTTACATTATTAGAGAATACACGGTATGTATCGTTAACCGTTGCTGTTGCATAGTAGCCCTTGGCAGCAAGTGTATCAGCAGTTGAAAGGAAGGTATCCCAATCTTTTACATATTCCTGAACCTTATCCGGTTCATCCGTTCCAAATACATCTTTTGCGATTACTCTGTTGTAAATCAATACGCCCGGACATCCCTGCCAAGAAACACCCTTCAATGCTCCGCTTGAATCCGTTACGATATCCTGTGTGTATGAATACTGCTTTGAAAGCTCATCCGTTGTAATTCCTAAATCCGCGATAGGTACTGTGTATGTTGTGTCAACATACTTTAATGCATAGTCAGCCTCTACGAGGAAGATATCAATCCTGTCATCTGCAGCTGCTGATGCCTGCTTCTCCAATGCTGCATCAAGGTTGTTCTGATAAGCATTGTTATCATTTGCTACGATGGTCCAGACAACTGAAACATCCCCAATCTTACCATGTGTCTCATCAACCTTCTCATAGTCCGGATAATGGTCCGTAAGTCTGCTCTTGAATTCCTCGTTCCAAACATAAATGTTAAGAACCTTACCTCCATCCGATATTCCTAATTTTGATGCCTGTGTAGTTCCACTTCCACCACAGCCGGCAAGTGCCGATACTGCCATAGCTGCGGCTAATGACAATACTAAGCCTTTTTTAAACCTTATCATATTTTTTCCTCCTTCTGTCCTCCGACAATTCAGGGTTTCCCCTATTTTTGTGAAGTGCTTACAGCCGCTTCACAGATTTACCTACTAAGACAGACCCTTCTATTACATATTTCTCCTTCAATGTAGTTCTGGGTCTCTCAATAAGTTCAATTAAATGTGCTGCTGCCTCTCTTCCCATGCGGTCCATATCCTGGCCGAGAGTTGTAATAGTCGGCTCGTGTATCTGCGCATAACTCGTTCCGTCATAACCTGCAATGGAAATATCCTCCGGAATCCTAAGTCCCTTCGACCTTATCATATTAATGCCGCCTATTGCCGCATAATCATCCGGATACATAATGCAGGTGGGAGGCTTCTTAAGTTCTAAAAGCTCCTTCGTACACTCGGATGCCCTGTCCGTGTCACGATATCTGCATTCCATCACATACTCCGGCAGAACATCAAGTCCTAACCGTTCAACGCATTGATAAAAGCTCGTCACCCTCTCTCTGGTAACTGACGAATCAGCTCCGTGTAAGTATGCTATCCTGCGGTGTCCCATAGAGTATAAATAATCCACCAAATCCCGTATGCCTTTTACATTGTCCGACATTATCGAAATGGTATTGCTGAAGATATGGTCTATGGTTACTATCGGGATTCCGCTGTTAACCAGTTCAACAACCTGAGGCCGGTTAAAATCGACGCAGGCAATTACTGCACCGTCAAACTGTCTGTTCCTGCAATATTCACTATATGTAATCTTCCTGCCACCGATTTTATTCGTAATGAATGTTATGCAATACCCAAGCTGCTCAGCCTGTGACTTAAATCCCTGCAGAACCCTTGCAAAATATTCATGGGTCAGACCACTGTTCGACTCGTCTTCATATAAAACGCCAATATTGTATGTCCTGTTGGTTTTTAATGTGATTGCCGCCATATTAGGAAGATACCCCATCTGTGCTGCCTTCATCTTAATCATGCTGCGTGTCTCTTCGCTGATATCACTGTAATCATTCAACGCTTTGCTAACTGTGGCGACAGATACCTTACATTCGGCTGCAATGTCTTTTAATGATACCATACCATACCGCCTTCGAATCTGTGTGCATCCCTCTGTTTCAATAATAACTTAATCGTTTTCGTGTTTTTATACTACAACATTTTCACAATAAAATCAACTCTTTTTTTATTTTTTTAAGTAATTATTTACAATGCACTGTATACAATACGCGTACAATCTTGCAAAATGGCGCTCAAAATGCAACTAAATAAATATTTTTTATTTAATTATATAAAATAATCTTGATTTTATACGCATTATTTAATATATTTATCTTAGGTGTAAGGCTCTCTTTTATTTTTTTATCAATCTACTAAATCGTTTTCGTATATATGATGAAAAGGAGATTAAGAGTATGAAATATGGACATTTTGATGACGCAAAGCGCGAATATGTCATAACTACACCGAAAACTCCTCTGCCTTGGATTAATTACCTGGGCTGTGAGGATTTCTTCTCTATTATATCTAATACAAGCGGCGGATATTGCTTCTACAAGGACGCTAAGCTGCTTCGCCTTACAAGATACCGTTATAACAATGTTCCTTACGATACGGGCGGGCATTACTACTATATTAATGATAACGGAACCATTTGGAATCTGGGCTGGCAGCCTACCAGAACCGAGCTTGACTCATACACCTGCCGCCATGGTATGGGTTACAGTGTTTTTACGGGTGTCAAAAACAACATCAAAACCGAAGTTACTGCATTTGTACCTATCGGCAATAACTGCGAGGTGCATAAGGTTACTGTTGCAAACGAGGGTAACTGCAATAAGGAAATCAAGTTATTCTCCTTCGTTGAGTTTTGTTTATGGAACGCAATGGACGATATGACCAACTTCCAGCGTAATTTAAGTATCGGTGAGGTTGAAATCGAAGGCTCTGCTATTTACCACAAAACAGAATACCGCGAAAGAAGAAACCATTATGCCGTATTTTCTGTCAATACTCCTATTGACGGCTTCGATACGGACAGGGATGCCTTCCTCGGTGCCTACAACGGATATGACAAACCGCAGGCAGTCATAAATGGAAAGGCAACCGGCTCAAAAGCAAGCGGCTGGTCGCCAATCGGTTCACACCAAATCAATGTTTCGCTTGCACCGGGGCAGTCAAAGACTTATATTTTTGTACTTGGATATGTTGAGAATCCTGCGGATGACAAGTGGGAAGCTCAGGGAGTTATTAACAAGAAACGCGCCCATGAGATGCTTGCAAGGTTTGATACAGTAGAAAAGGTTGACGCCGCACTTAGCGAGCTTGCCGCTTACTGGGATAAGCTGCTTGGCAAATTTACCATTAAGTCCGACGATGAAAGATTTGACCGTATGATTAACATCTGGCACCAGTACCAGTGCATGGTTACGTTTAATATGTCACGCTCGGCTTCATATTATGAATCAGGTATCGGACGCGGTATGGGATTCAGGGATTCCTGCCAGGATCTCCTCGGCTTCGTGCACCTTATTCCTGACCGTGCAAGGGAAAGAATCATTGATATAGCTTCAACACAGTTTGAGGACGGCAGCGCTTACCATCAATATCAGCCTCTTACCAAGAAGGGCAACTCGGACATAGGCAGCGGCTTTAATGATGACCCTCTCTGGCTTATTGCAGGTACGGCAGCTTACATCAGGGAAACCGGTGACTTTAAAATTCTCGACGAGGTAGTTCCTTATGACAATGATATGTCAAAGGCAACTTCACTTATGGAACATCTTCGCCGTTCATTCAATTACACCGTCACACACCTGGGACCGCACAAGCTCCCGCTTATAGGCCGTGCGGACTGGAATGACTGCCTTAATCTTAACTGTTTTTCAAAGGAGCCCGGCGAATCCTTCCAGACAAGCGGACCTTCCGAGGGTCCCGTTGCCGAATCGGTATTTATCGCCGGTATGTTTGTAAAATACGGTGCGGAATATGCTGACATCTGCGAGCATATCGGACTTAAGGACGAGGCAGCCGACGCGCGCAGTAAGGTTAAGCAAATGTATGATACCGTTCTTGACGCTGGCTGGGACGGAGAATGGTTCCTGCGTGCATATGATGCCGAGGGCAGCAAGGTTGGTTCCAGGGAATGTGAGGATGGGCAGATTTACATTGAGCCTCAGGGCTTTTGCGTACTCGCAGGCATCGGCGTTAAGGAGGGGCAGGCTAAAAAGGCGCTGGATTCGGTTAAGAATATCCTTGATACCAAATACGGCATCGTGCTTCTTCAGCCCGCATACAAGGATTACCACCTTGAGCTTGGTGAAGTGAGCTCATACCCGCCGGGATACAAGGAAAATGCCGGAATTTTCTGTCACAATAACCCTTGGGTTACGGTTGCCGAAACGGTAATCGGTGATGGCGAGCGTGCCTTTGAGACATATTCAAAGATTTGTCCGGCTTACATTGAAGAAATCAGCGATATTCACAGAACGGAGCCTTATGTGTACTCACAGATGATTGCCGGAAAAGATGCCGTACATCATGGTGAGGCAAAGAACAGCTGGCTCACCGGTACTGCGGCATGGACCTTCCTTAGTGCTTCGCAGTACATCCTCGGTGTACGCCCAAGTCTGGACGGACTTATGATTGACCCTTGTCTGCCGTCAGACTTCAAGGAAATCAAGGTAAAACGTACATTCCGCGGCACCGTATACGATATCACGATTAAGAATCCTTCAAATGCCCAGAAAGGCATCAAAAAGCTTATAGTGGACGGTCAGGAAATTGCAGGAAATATAATTCCTGTAAGCAGCGCCGCTAATGTTACGGTAATTGCAGAAATGTAGTTAAATGAATAAACAAAAAAGACCGGAGCCTTAACTAAATATCAAGGCTTCGGTCTTTTGATTTGCCCATATGCTTTTACATTAATATTTTACCGCCGCATCTTCTGCAGATTGTATCATTCTTTCCAAGCTTCTCACCGCACTTCGGACATTCTTTTACATCCTCCGGTGAGAATGAAACCTCCTGAACAGGTGCTTCTTCCTTGACAACAGCTTCTTCGTCATTGTCATAATCATCATCATCCATATCCGGTATTGCAAATATAGCGCCGCAGCCTATACAGAATGTATCATTTTCATCAAGTGGTTCACCACACTGCGGGCACCGCCTCCCACTGACCTCATCACCGGCAGGCTCTAACTTGGTTGCCCCGCCTGCAGGATTTTTGTCCGCTGCCGTATGAGCCGGTGCTGCCTGCTGGACTGCTGCCTGCTGTGCTGCTGCCTG
>CAYOHM010000052.1:0-2168 GCA_964403785.1 uncultured Alistipes sp. | reverse complement strand
GCTCAGCCTTCTTAGGCGACGACGCCGTATTCACAGCTATGCCCAACTTACTTCCACAGCATTTACAGAATTTTGAACCGCTTTCGTTAGCAGTATTACAATTTGCACACAGTACGAAGCCTTCCGGTGCTGCTGCCGCAGCCTTCACCTTATGCCCACATTCCTGACAGAAGGTATATGTATTCTTAACCTCTGCGCCGCAATTTTCACAAATTACAATGCCCTTAATTACATTAATCTGCTTTTTGATTTCAGATATCTTGTTCCTGTTGCCTGCAATTTTGCCTGTAAGCTCAGGAAAAAGACTCCTGGCGCTTTCATTCTTCTCTTCATAGAGCTTTCTTCCCAATTCCGAGTATTGACCCTTTATTTCAGACTCAACCTCCTCGATATTTTTCAAAAGTTCTTCCATTCCCATAGTAAATACCCCCATTTGTGTTTTCTCATAATGTATTGCGAAGCATCCGCCCCGACTTCGCCACCGATTATATGACAACCTTCTGTAAAATATTGTATCACGTTTTAAGCTTTTCTACTATTATCTTTTCTGCTATAATTATTCATATAAAATTGTCAAAATTTACTTTACGGAGGTAATGCCATGAAATTCCCTGATAATTTTTTGTGGGGTGCAGCAACCGCTTCATACCAGATTGAGGGGGCGTATGATGAGGACAGAACCGCCTCCTGGTGGGATACCTTTTCTCATACTGCCAATAAAGTTGCCAATAATGAAAACGGTGATGTTGCCTGCGACCACTACCATCGTATGCAGGAGGACATTGGGATAATGAAGGAAATGGGATTGAAGGCATACAGATTTTCAATCTGCTGGTCACGTTTATTTCCCAATGCCGGTAATACACCAAACCCAAAGGGATTTGAGTTTTATGATAACCTTGTAAACTCCCTTATAGATAATAATATTGAGCCCGTCATTACAGTATTCCACTGGGACCTTCCACAGCCTCTTGCTGACAGGGGAGGATTTTTATGGGAAGGTATAAGTGATGCCTTTGCAAATTATGCCAAAGCGGTGGCAGAACATTTTTCGGACCGTGTAGAGAAATTTATTACCATAAATGAGCCTCAATGTATCGCCCACCTGGGCTATTATGAGGGGGTGCATGCGCCGGGGCTTAGGCTTTCCAATGACGAGCTGGCAGTAGTGATGCGCAATCTCCTTTTATGCCATGGCAAGGCTGTATCGGCTATGAGAGCTGCTGCCCGCCAGAATATTCTTATCGGAACTGCAACCACCGGCAACCTTTGTTATCCTCTCAATAACACATATGAAGCCCTGGATATGGCAAGAAGGCTCTCCTTTGCGTATAATGAAGAACAGCCTGCCTTTTCCCACAACTGGTTCCTTGACCCTGCAATTCTGGGAATCAACGAGTTTCCTTTAATGAATTTATCCAAAGAGGATATTGACATAATCAACCAGCCCGTCGATTTCCTCGGAATAAATATTTACAACGGAAGACAATGTGATGAGAAGGGCTATGTCGCAAGATATCAGGGTTATCCGCGCAATTCGCTCGGCTGGCCGCACTCACCAAAGGTAATGCGTTACGGGCTTAGGTTCCTATACGAAAGATATAAACTTCCGATTTACATTTCAGAAAATGGTGTTGCCTGCAATGACCGCATTTTTATTGACAATCAGGTGCATGACATAGACAGAATTGATTTTATTCTGAGCTACCTGACCGAAATGAGAATTGCCATGGATGAGGGCTGTGATATACGCGGCTACTGGCACTGGTCGCTGATGGATAACTTTGAATGGCATACGGGATATGACCCAAGATTCGGGCTTATTTATATTGATTATCCGACCCAGAAAAGAATCTGGAAGGATTCTGCGCACTGGTACAGGGATGTAATTAAAAATAATGGATGGAATTAGGAGGATTTTTTAAAATGAACGATTTAGCCAGAGAACTTGTTAAGAAAATTGATGATGACATGGAGCAGCTTCTTAAGGAGCAGCCTGAAGCCAAGATTGGCGAGGCTGTTCAGCCATTCATCAAAAAATATGCCGAGGAAGCCGGTATTGATGAAATTGACCTTTTTATTGATTATATGGACCATGTTGCTCTCACAAGCAAAAGACTCGGTACTGCAGAGGGCGGAGACAGGATGTTTACCGATAAGGATTTGGA
>CAYOHM010000051.1:0-13566 GCA_964403785.1 uncultured Alistipes sp. | reverse complement strand
GCTGCCTAAGTACCGGCGGCGAACAATTACCGCATAATCGCACCTATATGCCTGCGCCCCGCCTTAGTTCCGCAATCGGCTATTTATTAAATTGCATTTGCCGCAGCGTAAGCCGTAGACCATGCAATCTGAAGATTGAAGCCGCCTGTAACCGCATCAACGTCAAGAACCTCTCCTGCAAAATATACATTTTTTACAAGCTTGGACTCCATAGTTGACGGATTTATTTCCTTAACATTCACGCCGCCCTGAGTTATGATTGCTTCATTGTAACCTCTTAAGCTAATCAATGTGACAGGAAATTTCTTAGTTGCATTAACCAAACGCCCTCTTTCAGTCTTAGAAATCTCATTTACCTTTTTATTTTCGTCAATCTGGCTCAATTCAATAATAACAGGTATGATTTTCTTTGGGAATAAATCGTCCAGCGAATTTTTTAATGCCTTATTGAGCTTACCGCCAAAGTCCCTTAAAATCCTTTCATCAAGCTGTTTTTCATCAAGTGCCGGTTTTAAGTCAATATACAGCTTCAAAGGATTTTTTGAAATATACCCTGAAAGCATACTCGACGCACTTATAAGCGTCGGTCCGCTTACGCCGAAATGTGTAAAGAGCATTTCTCCGAAATCGGTATAAACCTCCTTATCACCGTTAAATATCGTAATTCCGACATTGCGAAGGCTTAAGCCCTGAAGCTGTTTTACATATTCCTCTCTTGCGTTAAACGGTACAAGTCCCGGAGACAGCTGTGTTACCGTATGCCCGAGGCTTTTTGCAAATTCATATCCATCACCCGTAGAGCCGGTGGAAGGATAGGATTTACCGCCCGCAGCAATTATTAAAGCGTCTCCCGTATATTCCCTGCCATCAGAGGTTATTATTTTCTTAAAGCTGCCGCCTTCTGACTTAACCTTGCTTACGACTGTATTGTAATGGATATTTACACCCAGACGTTTTAGTTCCCTGACAAGGCAGTCTATTACATCCGAGGATTTATCCGACTCAGGAAAGACCCTGTTTCCGCGTTCTACCTTAAACTTAAGTCCGAGCTCATCAAAAAATGCCATGGCATCATAATGGCTGAACTGGTTAAATGCACTGTACATAAACTTTTTATTTGTTACAACCGCATTCTGCACATCCTCAAGAGAACCGGCATTTGTCAGATTACAGCGTCCCTTACCCGTTATGTAAACCTTTTTGCCACACTTTTCATTTTTTTCGAATATATCAACCGTGTTGCCTTTTCTGGCAGCAACAATCCCCGCCATCATTCCGGCAGCGCCGCCGCCGATTATAATTACGTGACTCATTTTAATCCACCGTTTTAAAATCCTTTATCTTATCTTCATTAAGCAAATCAACTGCATCAAAGGAGCCCGTGTTATAGTTCTCCCAGATATTTTCGAGCTGTTCTATATTTTCAACAACATCCGTTTTATTCTTCATAAACAGGGTTACCATAAGTGCATTGATAAGGCTTACCGGTGCCGAAAAGGAATCAACCACCGATGACATATTGCTTTCAGCAAATAAATTGCAGGATGAATATAAATTAAGCGGTGAATGTTTGCTGTCCGTTATTGCAATCACCATTGCTTTCCTGTCATTAGCAAATTCCATCGCCTTTATAGTTTTCATTGAATAACGCGGAAAACTTATTCCTATGACAGCATCCCTGTTGCCAACCCTGATTAACTGTTCAAATATATCCGATGTGGTGCTGCCGCCTACGAGGAATACATTTCCTCTGACCAAATTAAGGTCATATGCAAGCAAATTTGCAAGCGGGCTTGAATTATGCGTTCCGATAATATAGACGTTTTTAGCCTTCAGAATCGTGTCTGCCGCCTGTTTAACAGTCCTTCGGTCCGTATTTTTCCATGTTGCCCTGATATTTTCTATGTCATTGCCCATAACAAAATCGAGGATTTCCTCCGAATCCATTTCATCAGTACTAAGCTCCAGCCTTCTTCTCATATTAAGCTTACTGCTTACATACTCTGCCATTGCTTCAGAAAACTGAGGATAGCCGTCAAAGCCAAGTTCATACGTGAACCTGACAACCGTCGATTCACTTACTCCGGCATTTTTACCTAGCACAGCCGCCGTCATATAAGATGCCTTGTCATAATTTGCCAGAATATATCTGGCAATTGCTCTTTGACCCTTTGAAAATTCGGACATTCTGCCTCTCATCATTGTAAGTAAGTCCTTCTGCTCGTCCATAATATAACCTCGATTTATTTAACATATCTTTCATTGTACCATAATCAGAGGGCTTATTCAAATCTTTAAATATTTGAGTTCCCGTATTTGAGTTCCCGTATTTTTTATTTTAAGGTACATATCACAAAGTGATATGGTAATTTTGCACAAGAATTGCGATAAGTAAGCTAGCTTACTTTGCGCAATTCTCGTGCAAATTGCTTATGAAGCTACGCTTCATAGCACCTTAAAATAAAAAATACGGGAACTCAAGTTTAAATAAAAAACACAGAGAAGCATATCCAAAAGGATAATACCTCCCTGTGTTATTAATTATTATAAAGTTATTACACCGGATAAGCCTTATTTTCTGTATCTGCGGCAGTTGGGTCAACCTTGGTCTGCTGAGCTTCTCTGTACTTAAAGAAGTCAGTTGCAACCTGTGGGAATAATGCATATGACAATACATCCTCATCCTGCTGTGCATACTGCTTAACCACCGGCTCATTTCTGAACTTTTCAAGTTGTGGCTCGATAAGGTCAGCCGGACGGCATGTGATTGGCTTAGTATCTCCGATTGCCTTCTTCTGAACCTCAGGGTTAAACGGCTTAACTGTCTGACCGAATTCACCTGAAAGAACCTTTTTAGATTCCTTTGTTACCATCTTGTATCTCTCACCCTGTAAAACATTGAGTACAGCCTGTGTACCGACAATCTGGGATGAAGGTGTAACTAACGGCGGTTCACCAAAATCCTTACGAACTCTTGGAATCTCCTCAAGAACCTCATAGTACTTATCCTCCTGATTAGCCTCCTTTAACTGGCTTACAAGGTTGGATAACATACCACCCGGTACCTGATACAAAAGTGTCTTAATATTAACGCCCATTACCTTTGGATTGAGCAATCCACTCTTTAAGCACTCCTCCTGAATAGGTCTGAAGTAATCAGCAATCTCTGCAAGAAGATTCTGATCAAGACCCGTATCATAAGGCGTACCCTTGAAGGTTTCAACCATAACCTCCGTAGCCGGCTGTGATGTTCCCATTGAGAATGGTGACATTGCCGTATCAATAATATCACATCCTGCCTCAACTGCCTTCAGATATGTCATTGAAGCAACACCTGAGGTGTAATGTGTATGAAGCTGAATCGGAAGAGATGTTCCTGCCTTCAATGCTCCTACAAGCTCTGTTGCCTTATATGGAACCAAAAGACCAGCCATATCCTTGATACAGATTGAATCCGCACCCATATCTTCGATTTTCTTAGCCATATCCTTCCAGTAATCAAGTGTGTAAGCGTCACCCAAGGTATATGAAAGTGCCACCTGAACCTGCTTCTGTCCGGAAGCATAGTTTTTCTTTTCATGGTTAGCTGCATTAACAGCAGTCTGCAAGTTTCTCAAATCGTTGAAGCAGTCAAAAATACGTATAATATCAATACCGTTTGCAATTGATTTTTCAACGAAATATTCTACAACATCATCCGAATAGTGGTTATATCCCAAGATATTCTGACCACGGAATAACATTTGTAATTTTGTATTTTTAAAGCCGTCTCTTAATTTACGAAGTCTTTCCCATGGGTCCTCCTTTAAGAAACGAAGTGATGCGTCAAACGTAGCACCGCCCCAGCACTCTACAGCATAGTAGCCAACCTTGTCCATCTTATCAACGATAGGAAGCATCTGCTCAGTTGTCATTCTGGTAGCGATAAGAGACTGATGTGCATCACGCAGTACAGTTTCCATAATCTTAACCGGTTTAGCTTCCGGTTTTATATCCTGTTTTGCCATTTTACAATCCTCCTGAATTTATGGGTTAAATAACTATTTTAAACAATACCGAACATTGCCATAAATGCACCGGCTGCTACTGCAGTACCTATAACACCGGCAACATTAGGTCCCATTGCATGCATGAGCAGGAAGTTTGTCGGGTCTGCCTCCGAACCAACCTTCTGCGATACTCTGGCAGCCATAGGAACCGCAGAAACTCCTGCAGAGCCAATGAGTGGATTAACCTTGCCTCCGGTAAGCTTACACATAAGCTTGCCAAAAAGCACGCCTGCTGCAGTACCGAATGCGAATGCAATAAGTCCCAATGCAACAATCTTTAATGTATCGACATTTAAGAATGCCTCCGCACTTGTTGTTGCACCGACTGACGTACCAAGTATGATAACTACTATGTACATAAGTGCATTTGAAGCTGTTTCCGTAAGCTGCTTAACAACACCGCATTCGCGGAAAAGATTACCAAGCATAAGCATACCTACAAGCGGTGCAGTAGTCGGAAGAATAAGTACTACAACTATTGTAACAATTATAGGGAAAAGAATCTTTTCAAGCTTGGATACAGGACGAAGCTGTTCCATTTTGATTTCTCTTTCCTTCTTGGTTGTGAGCAGTTTCATAATCGGCGGCTGAATAATCGGCACCAATGACATATATGAGTAAGCTGCAACTGCGATAGGTCCCATATACTCCGTCTGTCCGAGCTTACCGGCAAGGAAGATGGAGGTAGGTCCATCAGCACCACCTATAATAGAAATAGCTGCCGCAGCCTTGTCATTAAAGCCCATTAAAATAGCCATAAGATATGCAGCAAAAATACCAAACTGTGCTGCTGCTCCCAAAAGGAAGCTCTGCGGGTTGGCAATAAGCGGGCCAAAGTCCGTCATCGCACCGACACCCATAAAGATGAGTGAAGGCAAAATACTCCATTCATCCAATAAATAAAAATAATGCAATAAACCACCTACACCATTGCTGGAATCCTCGATGGATAACATAATATCCGGATAAAGATTAACCAGCAGCATACCAAATGAAATAGGTACAAGGAGAAGAGGTTCATAGCCCTTTGCAATTGCTAAATATAAGAAAACCAAAGCAACAGCAACCATAACATAATTTCCCCATGTAAGATTGAAGAAAGCGGTCTGATGCAATAGATTTCCAAATGTTTCTAATACATAGCTCATAATTAACCTCCCAGTTTAATGATTCCTATATTCGAAAATATAATTAGTTAAGCGTAGCCAATACAGCGCCAGCCTCAACAGAATCACCAACTGCTACGTTAATGCTTGCTACGGTGCCATCCTGCGGAGCAACAATTTCATTTTCCATCTTCATTGCTTCAAGGACAACTAAAACTTCACCCTTCTTTACAGCCTGTCCGGCTGCTGCAACTGTCTTTAAGATTTTACCCGGCATTGGTGCAGTAACCTTTACGCTGCCCTGTGCACCTGCTGCAGGGGCTGCTTTTGGTGCTGCGGCTGCCTTTGGAGCTGCCTTTGGTGCTGCTACGGGTGCTGCGGCGGTGCTGCCTGCACCTGTTTCTTCTACTGTTACATCATATACGTTTCCATTAACGGTTATTGTATAATTCTTCATTTTATTTCCTCCATTCACTTTGCATATGTTTTATGCATTAAGCCATCTTTTTTTATTTGATTTTCTTATTGAACGGACAACAAATCCGTCTGATGAAGTTCCTGTATATGCCGCAACAGCTGCCGAAATAACCGCAGCAAGCTCCAGATCATCCACAAGCTCTCCCTCTTCTTTTTCTACAATCTGTGCAATTGTATTGTCAACGCTCTCAGCTGCAGTCCTTGCATCCTCAGCCTTCTTATTCTTTTTTTCCTCAAGCTTCTGCTCAAATACACCTATATATTTAAAGCAGCCGATGATAAGAGAAATAAGAATAAGGACAATAAATACCGTACCCATACCGATTACCGTATTAAGAGCTGCCTTCTTCATCTTCTCGCCCAGTGTATAGCTGACGTTGAAGGATGCCTGTGACATACTTCCGTCCTCAAGATAGGTCGACTTAAATTCAGCATCTCTCTTTTCGTAATCAACCTTGGCAACTACAACAAGCTCATCCCCGTTTTCGGTGAAATCCCAGTCGAGAACTCCTATGTATTCTCCTACCTCGTCACGTGTATTCATCCAGTTGTTGAACAACGTGATGATTTCTGACGAGTACGAGTCACCATACATATCAATATAGCTCTGTAATTCCTCGTTGGAATACTCTGAAAGGAATTGAAGATTACTTGTAATCACGTCCTTATATGCATCTTCGTCAATATTCAAATCAGAAACCTCTGTGGTATTTTCTGATGAACAGGCTGCCAAACAAAATACACAGGCTGCTAAACATAATAAATTATATAATTTTTTCATATCAGCACCACCTCATATTAAACCGTACCATGTTTTTTAGCCGGACGATCCTCTCTCTTTGTGAACAACATTTCAAATGCCGCAATTGCATATTTTCTTGTATCTGCTGGCTCTACGATTGCATCTACAAAGCCTCTTGAGGCAGCCGACTCAGCATTCTGCAGCTTAGCATACTCTGCCGAGGTCTGCGCAATGGCATCTGCATTATCCGCTGAAATAATCTTGGCTGCAAGTGTGCTGTCCATCATACCAATCTGTGCATTAGGCCAAGCATAAACAAGGTCAGTTCCAAGAGCCTTAGAGCCCATTGTCACATATGCTGAACCATAAGCATTGCCCGTAACAAAGGTTACCTTAGGCACAGTTGCATTTGCGTATGCATATGTAAGCTTTGAAGCTGCCTTTGCAATTCTCTTCTCAGCCTGTGTAGTGGCTTTAAAGCCCTCTACTGCTGCAAATGTAAGTACAGGAATTTCAAATGCATCACAGAAGTTAATAAAATCCGCTGCCTTCTGTGCACCGTCCGGACATAGAACAGGTTCAAACTTCTCTACTGCTTCACCATTTTCATCGAAAACTGCGGTTCTGTTAGCAACAGCACCGACAGTAGCGCCATTTAACTTAATAAAGCCCGTAACCACTGTCTTTACGTAATTCTTTTTTGTTTCAAAGAAAAGACCGTTATCTGCGATTGAAGAAAGAAGATACGCAGGGTCTGCTGCACCGTTTTCAAGTCCCTCACATACTCTGTTAAGGTCATCAGTACATTCTCCAAGAGAATCAAAATCCTCGTTATTTGAAGGAAGCATAGAAACAAGGGTTCTGATATTTTCAAATACACTTGCCTCATCACCGATAAAATCAACATTACCCGTTTTTTCGCTCTGGAACTTAGCCGAAGCCGTATCACATTTTGCAGTGTAATTTCCATCCAGTGCATTAGGGCTGTTAACGAATAACTTTGCCTGTTTTTCTTCCATAAATGTAAAATCAGTCAAGCCTGTAAATAATGCAAGACCGCCGCCGCAGTTTCCGAACACTGCCGTTATCTGTGGAATAACGCCCGATGCATTGACCTGCTTCAGGTATATCTCACCAAAACCGTTTAATGCATCCGTTGCTTCCTGTAATCTAAGACCGGCACAATCAACCAGCCCGATAACCGGTGCTCCCATCTTTAATGCCAAATCATAAAGGTGGCAAATCTTTTTTGCATGCATTTCGCCAACTGAACCATTTAATACAGTTGCATCCTGGCTATAAACATACACAAGATTACCATCAATCACTCCATAACCGGTAATAACACCATCTGCCGGAGTATCTTTAGTTTGTAAATTGAAATTAGTCGTTCTTGCGCTTACCAGTCCACCAATCTCAACAAAACTGTTATCATCAAGTAAAGCATCTATTCTGCTTCTTGCTGATCCTTGTGCTGTACTGCTCATTTCACAGACCTCCATAAATTATTATCCCAGAAAATCTAATTTTCCGCCGACAATAATTGTATAATGATAATGGGAAAATTTCAAGCATAACTTACATAAAAATGCAAATTCTGCCGTCTGTTTTTTGTATAATTTATTAAAAAATCAAATAAATTTGCGTTAATTCCTTAAAAAAATAGTTGTAGTCCTTTGCTTTTATTTCTTCCTTCGTTTTTATATCAATTTTTTCATAGACAACGCCATTTACGGTAATCAGGATATGTCCGACCACCTCATTGATATATACAGGAGCTGTCAGGGATTTTTTGTGTTCATAATATACCTTTATTTCGTCATAGTCGGAGGTAAGAAGCGAAACATAGCCCTGGGCTCCTATTTCCACCTCTGTTTTCGTTCCTCCCGCAACCGGCAGTGTGGTTTTAAATTCTTCATCAAATATGACGTTGCTAAAATAATTATCTATGCCGAGCTGCATCAGTTTTTGCGTGTCAGTCCATTTATAGGTCTTATTTGGCGGCCACCCGCTTCCCAAAACCACTGATATAAATGTCCGTGAATCCTGCTTCACCGCGCCTACGAAGCAATAACCTGCTTCGCCCGTATAGCCGGTCTTTATTCCTATCGCACCATTCATCATATCCAGAAACAGATTTTTGTTGTTTACCGTGAAGCTTCTCTTTCCGCTGACCTCTGAAAAGGTATGGCTTTTGGTAGTTACAATCTCCACGAATTCCTCGTTTTTTATTGCATATGAAGCAATCTGTGCAAGCTCCGCCGCCGTTGTGGAATGTCTGCCGAATTCATCCTCTGCGTCAAGACCGTTTGGAGTAATAAAATATGTATTTGTAAGACCTAATTCTTTTGCTTTTGCATTCATCATTTCTGCAAATCCCTCAACACTTCCGCCAACATGTTCAGCCAGGGCAACTGCCACATCATTGTGAGATTCAAGCATAAGTGAGTAGATTAAGTCCTTAAGGATATACTGCTCACCTGTGTTGATGTTTAGCTGAACATCGGGCTGTCTTGCCGCATTGGAAGAAACCGTAACTACATCATCCGGCTTCGCATTTTCAAGTAAAATAATCAAAGTCATGATTTTTGTGGTACTTGCCATTGCTCTCACTTCATTTTCATTTTTACCGTAAAGCACACGTCCGGTATCCGCGTCCACAAGACAGGCAGATATTGCATTTAATGTGAGCTTTGGCTGCTTGTCGCTGCCATATACATTTTCACAAAGCAAACTGCCATATGGCTGTGCATAAAAGCCTGACAATAAAATTAAAAATGACAGAAACAGCGCTGCAATTCTTCTCTTTTTCCCGCCGGTAATAAAAAAATACTGCATACACATTCCTCGCAAAAAACTTATAACATTTTATTAGCTTTTGCGTGATTAATATGCATACAGTATTTAAAATATTTAATCTGCTTCTAAATTCTTACCTTAGTACCCTTGGTATCTCTGTGCGCCAGCTTCAGCTTCTTTGACTCTATCTGCTTTCCCTTATAATCAATGGTTATTTCAATTTCATCCGATACAAGGAAAATCTCATCAATGTAATCCTTATCGGCAAGCTTAATGATTCTTACACCAACTGCACCCTTTTTCTTCTCCGGAATATCCGTAAGAGGAAATTTAAGAAAAACGCCCTGTGCCGTCTTTACCACAACCATCTGATTACTTTCAATCACCGTATCTTCTACGATTTCTCCCTCCAGCGTGAATCTTGAATATACCTCCCTGGTTATATGGACTCTGTCAATTGAAATTACCGAATCACCCTCATTAAGCTTTGTCGCAGTTACAAGCTTTTTGGAAACCTCAAATTCAGACGCATCTACAAGCTTTGCCATACCATATTTTGTAACAAAAAGCAGCGTTGTATTTTTGATATTCTCGGCATTTGCAAGATACAATATAAGCTCCTGCGATGAATTGTAACCGCACAAATTATCGATAGGTACGCCCTTGTCCCTGAGTTTTCCCAGCGGAAGGTCTGAAACCTTTATACGATGCATATTTCCCATATCGGTAAATATACATATCTTATCGTCGGTCATACATCTGAAGGCGTATTTGTTTTCGCTTATAACCGTATCTGTGTTGCGTTCATAGGTTGCAATATCAATTGTTCTTGCATACCCAAACCTATCCATAAGGAATACCACCTCCTGATTGACCGGTTTCTCCTCCACATATACAGCAGCTTCACAGTCCTTGATGACTGTTTTCCTCTCATATCCGTACTCTTTTTTGATTGCTTCCAAATCCTTTTTGATTATTTTCATCATATACGGTCTGCTGGAAAGGATTTTCTGATACTCTGCAATTTTCTTAACACATTCCTCGTACTCACGGTTGAGTGCAAGTATCTCAAGGCCAATGAGCTTTGAAAGACGCAGCTCCAATATCGCTGTTGCCTGACGTTCGGTGAAGGAAAGCTTTGAAGCCTCCTTTTGGGAAATGTCGCTTTTAAATTTTATGTCCGTTGTATCTCCGCAGGTGAGGCAGGCTTTTGCCTGTTTCAGATTCTGACTTCCGCGAAGAATCTCTATGATAAGGTCTATAATATCGCAGGCCTTTATAAGACCCTCCTTAACCTCTTTATTTTCCAGTTCTTTATCAAGGAGTGTTTTATACTTTCTTGTAGCAAGCTCCACCTGAAAATTAACATGATGCTCGATTATGGCTTTAAGTCCGACAACCTCAGGTCTTCCGTCAACAATCGCAAGCATATTGACACCAAAGGAATCCTCAAGCTTTGTTTTCTTGTAAAGAAGATTTTCAAGCTTCACAGGGTCGGCATTTTTCTTAAGCTCAATTACTATTCTGATTCCCTCCTTGGAGGACTCGTTTGAAATATCATAAATATCGGACGTTTTCTTTGTTTCTGCCAAATCGACAACATCCGATATAAACTTTCCTATATTTGCGCCAATCATTGTATATGGAATATCCGTTATGACAAGCTTATCCCTGTCGCTCTTTTTGTCCGCCGGTTCAAACACAACCTTGCCGCGCAGCTTAATCTTGCCGTTTCCCGTTTCATATATATCAAGGAGTTCACTTTTATTTATCACAACGCCGCCGGTTGGAAAGTCCGGTCCCGGCAAATATTCCATAAGCTCCTGTGTTGTTATATTAACGTTATCCATATATGCCTCTACGGCATTTATTACCTCTGCAAGATTATGCGGAGGAATGCTGGTTGTCATACCAACCGCAATACCCTCTGAGCCATTTATAAGAATATTTGGAACGCGTACCGGCAACACCTCCGGCTCCTTCTCAGTTTCATCAAAATTCGGCACATAATCAACAACATTCTTATCCAAATCCGCAAGATAAACGTCCTGTGTAAATTTTTTTAATTTTGCCTCGGTATAACGCATAGCAGCGGCTCCGTCGCCCTCAATCGAGCCAAAGTTTCCATGTCCGTCAACCAGCGCCATGCCTTTTTTGAAATCCTGTGACATAACCACCAGGGTTTCATAAATCGAACTGTCCCCGTGAGGATGGTACTTACCCATTGCATCACCGACAATTCTTGCTGACTTTCTGTGCGGTCTATCATAGTTAAGTCCGAGCTGCTGCATAGCGTACAGCACCCTTCTTTGAACCGGCTTAAGTCCATCCCTGATATCCGGCACGGCACGAGCCGTGATTACACTCATGGAGTAATCTATGTATGACTTCTGCATCAATTCAGAATATTCTGTTTTCATTATTTGTTCTGACATATTATTTTCCTCCCGCAGGCACTACACATCAAGCTGTGCATCCTGTGCGTGTTCATAAATAAAACTCTTTCTAGGCGAAACATCAGTTCCCATAAGCATCGATGTGACATCCGATGCCATTTTGGCATCCTCTATTTCAACCTGCTTTAATATTCTTGTTTCAGGATTAAGCGTTGTTTCCCAAAGCTGCTGGGCATCCATCTCACCAAGACCCTTGTATCTTTGCAGCGTAAAATTATTTCCCGCATGAGTTCTTCTGTACTTTTCAAGTGCCTTATCATCATACAGATACTCTCCGGCTCCTTTTTTAGGAATCACCTTATAAAGCGGAGGCGTTGCAAGATAAATATGTCCCTGATGGATGAGCTCAGGCATAAATCTGTAAAAAAATGTCAAAAGCAATGTGTCAATATGCGCTCCGTCAACATCCGCATCCGTCATTATTATAATCTTGTTATATCTTAGCTTTGATATATCAAAATCATTGCCATAGCCTTCAAGGAAACCGCATCCAAAGGCAGTTACCATGGTTTTGATTTCTGCATTTGCCAGCACCTTGTCAATGCCGGCCTTTTCTACATTTAAAATCTTACCCCTTATTGGCAGTATCGCCTGTGTTCTTCTGTTGCGTGCCGTCTTGGCAGAGCCTCCGGCAGAATCTCCCTCTACGATAAATACCTCACACTCCTCGGGATTTCTGCTCTCACAGTTGGCAAGCTTTCCTGTGCCATCAACCGAAAACTTCTGTTTAGTCAGAAGATTCGTCTTAGCCTTTTCTTCCGCCTTACGGATTTTGGCAGATTTTTCGGCGCATGCAATAATATTTTTAAGCACCTCAAGATTTCTGTCAAAATAAAGCACAAGCTCCTCACCGCAGATATCCGAAACTGTCTTTCCTGCGTCCGGATTGTCAAGCTTGGTCTTGGTCTGTCCCTCAAATCTCGGCTCAGGGTGCTTAATCGCAACAATGGCAGTCATACCGTTTCTCGCATCAAGTCCGGTAAAATTAGCATCCTTGTCCTTTAATATTCCAAGCTCCCTCGCATACTGGTTTATAACCATTGTAAACTTGGTTTTAAAGCCCGTAATATGTGTTCCGCCCTCCTGAGTGAAAATATTATTACAAAATCCGAGAATGCTCTCCTGAAATTCGTCTACAAACTGAAATGCAATTTCCGCCTCAATGCCATCTATTTCACGTTTAAAATAAACAATATCATGAATTGCTTCTTTTCCTGCATTTAAGTCAGAGATAAATGCCTTGATGCCGTTCGGCTCAGAAAAATCAACAATTTCATTCGGCGTAACTCTTTTATCTGCAAAATGAATGGTAAGCTCGGGATTTAAATATGCTGTTTCGTGAAGACGCGATTTTATCGCATCCTCCTTAAAATACGTCTTTTCGAATATTTCCCCGTCCGGAAGAAATGTAACCTCCGTGCCCGTGTCATTCTTTCTGCAGGTTCCGATTTCCTTAAGAGGATGCATTACCTTACCGCGTTCATATCTTTGTCTGTAAATAATTCCTCCGGTCTTAACAGTAACCTCAAGCCATACCGAGAGTGCATTTACAACTGATGCGCCAACTCCGTGAAGTCCTCCGGATATTTTATATCCCCCATCTCCGAATTTACCGCCTGCATGCAGCATTGTAAAGACCATCTCCACTGCAGGGATGCCCGTTTTCGGGTGAATCCCTACCGGAATTCCCCTTCCGTTGTCCTTGATTGTTGCCGTGCCATCCGCATTAAGGGATACACTGATTTCATTACACTTTCCGGCAAGATGCTCGTCGACCGAATTATCAACTATTTCGTATATAAGATGGTTAAGACCCTTTGTAGAAACACTTCCAATGTACATTCCCGGTCTTTTTCTTACTGCTTCCAAGCCTTCCAGCACCGAAATACTGGAGGCATCATATTTCATATCTGCCATAAATTACCTCAATCTGTTTG
>CAYOHM010000050.1:0-13717 GCA_964403785.1 uncultured Alistipes sp. | reverse complement strand
AAGGCACAGGACTTTGACTCCTGCATTCGTTGGTTCGAATCCAACTAGCCCAGTTGTCAAAGAAAATATGGGATATTAGCTCAGGTGGTAGAGCACTAGACTTTTAATCTAGGTGTCCCGGGTTCGAATCCCGGATGTCTCACTTGGATAATGCGGAGGCTTATGTCTTCGCACTTTTATATTATCAGTATTTTATATGGGCGGATATGGCGGAATTGGCAGACGCGATAGATTTAGGTTCTATTGTCAACAGACGTGCAGGTTCAACTCCTGTTATCCGCATTAAAAGGCAGGTTATGTGACCTGCCTTTTTTAGAATGATATTGAAAAGCAAAACTGGGGTATATAATGGGAAGAAGACTATTCAAATATAATTTAATACTTGTTTTGGCAATTTTGCTGAATGTATGTGGTTTTTCACAAAGTGTTTATGCTTCGGAGGATGAAATTGTTGTGGTTATAGACCCGGGGCATGGCGGAAGTCAGACAGGGGCGGAATATAACGGACGCAAGGAAAAAGACCTTACCATGGCGGTTGCACAGGCTATGGCTGACGAGCTGGCTAAATACGAGGGAGTTAAGGTATATCTGACACATGATTCTGCAGAGGATGATATGTCAATAAAGCAGAGGTCTAATTTTGCCAAAAAGGTTAATGCGGATTATTTCTTCTGCATACATTTTAATGCCTCCGCAAACCACAATTTTTTTGGCGCAGAAACGTGGGTGGGCAGCTATGGCAGATATTATTCCGAAATGTACGCCTTTTCTGAAATAGTTCTTGATGCCTTTTCTGAGATAGGCATTTTTAACAGGGGAATACGGACAAGGCTTGGGGATGATGACGAAGATTATTACGGAGTAATCAGAAATGGCGCAGAAGATGATATTCCGGCGGTTATAATCGAACATTGCCATATGGATATTGACACGGATAATGAATTTATTGATGAGCAGGAGGATTTGGTTCGCTTCGGAAAGATTGATGCATTGGCGGCGGCAAAGTTTCTCAAATTAAAAAGAGAAGATACGGGAGAAGATTACTCTGACTATGAGCTTGAACTGCCTGACGAGCCAACGCAGAGGATTCAAAATGATGAAACTGACCCGGTTTGTGAGCTTACATTGGTGGCAACGGACGACGAAGCCCAAAAGGCAACCTTTAGAATTGATGCATCGGATGATAATTATCCGATTATGTATTACGGATATAGTTTAAATGGTGGAATCAGCTTCTCACATCTGCAGATTTGGGATGAGGGAAAGGATTTTGTCGAGTTTACCCTGGATTATAGCCAGTGTATAACAAAAAGCCTCAAGGCTGAGGTTTATAACGGATATAATCTTGCAGGTATTTCCAATGAGGTGTCGATAGCGGAAATAAGAGAAAAGTACAGGCAGCTCAAGTCTGAAATAAAAAATCAAAATGAAAACAAAACAGCGCTTGAAGCTTTTGCGGCTGAACCGGATAAAATAGAGATAGAGGTGGAAAAGGGCGGAGAAATATATCTTGTAATTTCACTGCTGTGTTTTCTGGCTGCGGCAGTAACGGCTGTCGGCTACTTCTATGAAATGCGAAAGCTAAAAAAATAAAATTGAAAAGGCAGCGTTTATATGCTAAAATTTGCATATGTTTTGATTGGAGGTACAAAAGTGAGCAAGGTAGCGATAATTACAGACAGTAACAGCGGTATTACACAAAAGGAGGCTGCACAGAACGGAATCATTGTTGTGCCCATGCCTTTCTATATAAACGGTAAACTGCATTTTGAGGATATTGACCTGACACAGGAACAGTTTTATAAGGAGCTTGAAAATGATGCGGATATTTCCACATCACAGCCGGCTGTCGGAGATATTAAGGAATTGTGGGACAGGACCTTGAAGGATTATGATGAAATTGTGCATATTCCTATGTCCAGCGGTTTAAGTGGCTCGTGCCAGACTGCAATTATGCTTGCAAATGAGTTTTATGAAGGCAGGGTGTATGTTGTTGATAATCAGAGAATTTCGATTACCCAGAAATTATCTGCTTATGAGGCGAAATATCTTGCCGGACAGGGGATGAGTGCTGCACAGATTGCCAGGATATTATTGGATAGCAAGTTTGATTCAAGCATTTATATCACCTTGGAAACGCTTAAATATCTTAAAAAAGGCGGAAGAATTACGCCTGCGGCTGCGGCTCTCGGCACGATTCTTAAAATTAAACCCGTACTTCAGATTCAGGGCGAGAAGCTTGATGCCTTCACCAAGGTAAGAAGTCTTAAACAGGCTAAGACCGCAATGACGGAGGCAATTAAGAAGGACTGCAAGGAACGTTTTGGGGCTGATGACAAGCTCTCAAATATGGTGATTATGATGGCATATACACATTCTACACAGGAAATCGAGCAGTTTAAGGAGGAGTTTAGCAAAGAATATCCTGAACATTGTGAGGTGGTGGACCCGCTTTCACTCAGCGTTTCCTGCCACATAGGACCGGGCGCGATTGCAATCGCCTGCTGCAAAAAGCTTCCTATGGTGGATTACAGTAAAATCGGAATAGAGGTATAGTAAATAAATTAAGGTAATTGCGAACCTGTTGTTTAGGTTCGCAATTACCTTATTATTAATGATGAACTAACGGTTAGTAAGAATATCACGAACCTTCTGACATCTTGTGTCGATTGAATAGGTCTGGAAGGACAGCTTTTTAACACGGTTGATGTCCTTATTGTCCTCAATTTCCGCAAGTTTGATTTTGGTACATATGTCATTGGTTGCAATGTCATCAATGTACTCAAAATATGTGACATCATTATTGCGCGTCAGCTGGTCCACACACTCAATTACATCATGAGGAAAACCTGCTTCCTGAAGATCATAGATACTGGTCTGCGAATCCTCAAGAACATCATGAAGGATGGCAACCATCTTCTCTTTTTCGGTATCCATTTGACGCATAATTCTCATAGAATGCTCTATGTATGGCTCTCCGTTTTCGGAGAATTGTCCTGCAAGTGCCTTGCATGCAAATTCAATTGCCTTTTGTAACATAATAAACACCTTCTTAATAAACACGTTGTTGTTTAGTAAATTAATTTTAACACAAAATTCTATTTTTTTCAACGATTATCGAAAATTGTTGAAAAAATTAGCATTTACTGAGAAAACTGTTTGAATATTCAGGATTGAGGGTCACATCTTCTTTAAACCAGGCAGGCGGAGAGAATTTTTCGGCATCCTCCCTTGTCTCAAATTCTACCTCAGCTAAAACCAGTCCTTTATATTTTCCTTCAAATATGTCCAGCTCTATAATGTATTCATTAAAAGGAATTTCATACCTGTTTTTTGTAATAATAATACCATCGGCTTTTTCTTTTAAATGCTCATAGCTTTCGGACGTGAGAGGAAGATTGTATTCTTCTCTTTCAAGAAGTCCCTTTGATTTGTAGGTAAGATAGTAATCATCATTGTCACGTCTGACACGGACAACGGGAGAGGTGCACAGATATGCCTGTTCTATTTTACGGCATTTGTATGCGTCCAGCGGGGAAGGAATTTTGTTTACTAAAAATTTTCGCTCAATTTCCATAAATACCTCCGATATAATATTTTATTTTTTGACACTTGTGCCACAGTATTATATATTAAGTATATAACTTTATAGGAAAACAGTCAAAATGCTTGGAGGTTAATTATGTCAAAAATTTATATGTTTCTTGCAAATGGTTTTGAAACGGTTGAGGCTCTTGCCGTAGCAGATATTCTGCGCAGGGTAAAGGATGAGGTTGTTATAGTGGGAGTCGGCGACAAAAGAGAAATTGAAAGTGCCCAGAAAATAACGGTGACGGCGGATGTTTTGGTGCAGAAGGACGATTTTAATGATGGCGATGTGGTGTTCCTTCCGGGAGGAATGCCGGGAACACTTAACCTTGAAAATAATCCGATTGTAATTGAAACCGTGAAAAGACAGTATGAGTCGGGGAAAATTGTAGCGGCAATCTGTGCGGCTCCGAGCATATTAGGACATTTGAATATGCTAAATGGAAGAAAAGCAACCTGTTTCCCGGGCTTTGAAAAGGACCTTTACGGCGCTGAGTATACAGGGGAAAAGGTTGTGGTTGACGCAAATGTGGTTACGAGCAAGGGAATGGGAACGGCAGTTGCGCTGGGTCTTAAGCTTGTGGAATTGCTGCATGGCAGGGAAGCGTCAGAGCAGCTTGGCAGACAGATTCAGTATTGAAAAAATTTCCATTATAAAAATAAGCATCCCGCAGCATAATAGTACCAAGATAAGTGACGGACATTGCAGATAAGCAATGAAAAGTTGCTTATCTGATTAAAATAAATGGTCAGGAAATGACCGATTTTGTTGCGGAGGTGAACAGCATGACAAGCAATAACAAAACATCAGTACCTGAGGCTAAGGAAGCTATGGACAAATTCAAGATGGAGGTTGCATCAGAACTTGGTGTAAACTTAAAGGAAGGCTACAACGGTGATTTAACATCCCGTGAAGCAGGTTCCATCGGTGGCGAAATGGTAAGAAAGATGATTAAGAAGCAGGAGCAGCAGATGTCTTCAGGCAATTAATCAAAAGGGAAAGGGCCAAAGCAAAAAGCTTTGGCTCTTTTTTAGGCTAAAACTTAAAAACTCAAGTTAAAAAACTCAAGTTTAAAAAATCTTTGCAAATACAGTACCGATGTGCTAAAATGTATTAATGTATATGCGGACATAGGGGAAATATGCCCTTTTAGACGTAAATTATATATATTTATATACAAGCTTTTAAGGAGGAAATAGTAATGAGCTTTCAGGTTGAGAATTTGGAAGAAAAGAACATGGTAAAGCTTACCATTGAGGTGTCAGCAGAGGAATTTGAAAAGGGTATGCAGCAGGCGTACTTAAAGAATAAATCTAAAATGACAGTACCTGGATTTAGAAAGGGCAAAGTCCCTAGACAGATGCTTGAAAAAATGTATGGCCCGTCAATTTTCTATGAAGATGCAGCTAACAGCATAATTCCTGATGCATACTCAAAGGCAGCAGATGAGAGTGGGCTTGAAATTGTTTCTCAGCCGGAAATTGATGTAACCCAGATTGAAAAGGGCAAGTCATTCATTTTTACCGCTAAGGTTGCAGTTAAGCCTGAGGTTACTCTCGGAGAGTATAAGGGCGTTGAAATTGCAAAGATTAATGTTGAGGTTACTGACGAGGAGGTTGCAGCAGAGCTTGACCGCGCAAGAGAGCAGAATTCAAGAACTGTTACGGTAGAGGGAAGAGCAGCAGCCGATAAGGATATCGTAAGCATAGATTTTGATGGATATGTAAACGGTGAGCAGTTTGAAGGCGGCAAGAGCGAGAACTATTCTCTTACAATCGGCTCACATACATTTATTGATACATTTGAAGACCAGATTATCGGTAAGAACGTTGGGGATGAGTTTGATGTTAATGTAACCTTCCCTGAGGATTATCATGCAGAAAACCTCAAGGGTAAGCCGGCAGTATTCAAGGTTAAGCTCAATGAAATAAAGACTAAGGAATTACCGGAGCTTGATGATGAGTTCGCACAGGATGTTTCAGAGTTTGACACGTTAGAGGAATATAAGGCAGACGTTAAGAAGAATCTTATCGACAAGAGAACAAAGAGTGCAGAGCGTGAGAAGGAAGCGGCAGCAGTTGAGAAGGCAGTTGAGAATGCAAGCCTTGATGTGCCTGAAGCAATGATTCAGTATCAGGTTCGCCAGATGGCAGATGAATTTGCACAGAGGATTTCTTCACAGGGCGTTTCTTTTGAACAGTATATGCAGTATACGGGAATGACTGCGGATAAGTTATTTGATGATATGAAGCCGGAAGCTGAGAAGAGAGTTAAAAACGGTCTTGTTCTTGAAGCTATCGTTAAGGCTGAAAATATCGAGGTATCAGAGGCTGAGTTTGAAGAAGAATTAAAGAATATGGCATCTATGTACCAGATGGAAGTAGATAAGGTTAAAGAATTAGTTGATGACGCATCAGCAGAGCAGATTAAGAAGGATATTGCCCTTCAGAAGGCTGTTAAGCTTGTTGCAGGTGCAGCTAAGGAAGTTTAATCATAAATGTATTTTTAGAATAGCGGGGTGATGTTATGAGTTTAGTGCCTATGGTCATTGAACAGACGAGCAGAGGAGAAAGGTCTTTTGATATTTACTCAAGACTCTTGAAGGAGAGAATTGTTTTCCTTGGCGAGGAGGTTAATGATGCATCTGCAAGCCTTGTGGTTGCACAGCTCCTTTTCCTTGAGTCAGAGGACCCTAATAAAGATATCAGTTTGTATATTAACAGTCCGGGCGGTTCTGTTACGGCGGGTATGGCGATTTATGATACTATGCAGTACATCAAATGCGACGTATCTACAATATGTATCGGTATGGCAGCAAGTATGGGTGCTTTCCTTCTTGCAGGAGGTACAAAGGGTAAGAGAATGGCTCTTCCTAATGCGGAGATAATGATTCATCAGCCTTCAGGCGGCACACAGGGTCAGGCAACTGAAATCCAGATTGCGGCAGAACATATTTTAAGAACAAAGGCTAAATTGAACCAGATTTTATCTGAAAATACCGGAAAGCCGCTGGAGGAAATTGCGGCTGCAACCGAAAGAGATAATTGGATGACCGCGCAGCAGGCTGTCGAATATGGTCTTATCGACAGTGTAGTTGTCAAAAAAGACAATAAAGCAGAGTAAAATTTAAAAGGGGAGACTTTAACTCCCCTTTTTTAACTATGTGAATATCTATTTAGGATTTGGGAGGACAAAGTTTTGGCAGGCAAGAAGATGGATGATGTGCTTAGATGTTCTTTCTGTAATAAAACCCAGGACAAAGTCAGAAAGCTGATAGCAGGACCTAACGGAACGTATATTTGTGATGAATGTGTTGATGTTTGTGCAGATATTCTTGCAGAGCAGTACGATAATGAGGAACAGGAAAAAATAAAGGATATGGGGATAAACCTTTTGAAGCCTGTTGAAATCAAGGCATTTCTGGACGAATATGTAGTGGGTCAGGAAGAAGCTAAGAAAGTATTAGCAGTATCGGTTTACAATCATTATAAGAGAATTCTTTCAGATAAATCAGACGATGTTGAACTGCAAAAGAGCAATATTCTTATGCTTGGACCAACCGGTTCAGGTAAGACCTATCTGGCTCAGACACTTGCAAAGCTTTTAAATGTACCATTTGCAATCGCAGATGCAACATCACTTACAGAGGCAGGATATGTGGGTGAGGATGTGGAAAATATCCTTCTTAAGATTATTCAGGCAGCCGATTTTGACATTGACAGAGCACAATATGGAATTATTTATATTGACGAAATAGATAAAATAAGCCGTAAGGGAGAAAATGTATCAATAACGCGTGATGTATCTGGTGAAGGCGTTCAGCAGGCACTCCTTAAGATATTGGAGGGCACTCAGGCTTCAGTTCCGCCGCAGGGAGGCAGAAAGCATCCGCATCAGGAATTGATTCACATAGATACAACTAATATCCTGTTTATTTGCGGCGGTGCATTTGACGGACTTGAAAAGATAATCGAGAGCAGAATCGAAACGAAATCCATGGGATTTAATGCGGATATTGCATCACGCGAGGAAAAGAATGTCGGTGAGCTTTTTAAAAAGGTTATGCCGCAGGATTTGATAAAGTTTGGTCTTATTCCGGAATTTATCGGACGTGTGCCTGTAACCGTATCCCTTGATTCATTGGATGAGAATGCACTGGTACGCATTTTAAGAGAACCGAAAAATGCCATTACAAAGCAGTATCAAAAGCTCTTTGAGATGGATGAGGTAGCTCTTGAATTTACTGATGAGGCATTACAGGCAGTAGCCAAAAAGAGTAGTGAAAGAAAGACCGGAGCCAGAGGACTCAGGGCTATTCTTGAGGAAGTTATGATGGATATAATGTTTATTATTCCATCGGACGATTCCGTTTCACGCTGCATAATTACACGGGAAGCGGTAGAAGGAACAAGTGAGCCGGAGCTTATATATCGCACGGACGATGTAAATGCGAAGCAGGCAGTTAAAAAACATAACGGTGAGATTGCATGAAACCATTAGAATATGAAATACCGGTTGTTGCATTAAGAGGAATGACCATACTTCCGGGTATGGCCATTCATTTTGATATCAGCAGGAATAAATCAATAAAAGCGATTGAGAAAGCCATGGGCACCAATGGGATGATTATGCTCGTTTCTCAGGTCAACACGGAAGTATCGGACCCGACATTTGATGACGTTTATCACATCGGAACCGTGGCTTTAGTTAAGCAGGTAGCCAAGCTCCCTAACAAAGTGATACGTGTTATGGTGGAGGGCAGATACAAGGCCTGTCTTACAGAATTTACAGAAAATGAAAAATATCTGCTGGGAAAGATTGTCCATGTGTATGATAATGACGAATTGCCTGACGAACTGACATGTAAGGCAATGGTGGAGAATATACATGACCTCCTTAAGGTTTACGGCGCTGTTGAGGCAAGAGCAGGAAGGGAAATGTTAAGACGTCTTTTGGAGATTACCGAAATACATGAGCTCTTAGACAGCTTTGCAGCAGATTTCCCAATGGATTTTAATGACAGGCAGAGGTATCTGGACTGCACGAATATCGAAGAAAAATATGATTATGTTTCGGCATATATTGCCGATGCGGCACAGGTGTCACGCATCAAGGCTGAGCTAGCTGCAAAGGTAAGAGAGCAGGTGGATAAAACCCAGCGTGAATATGTTATGCGCGAACAGATGAAGGTGCTTCAGGAGGAGCTTGGCGAGGATGAAGAATCCGAGGCACAGGAGTTTGAAAGAAAATGCAGTGAACTCAATGCCGATGACGAGGTAAAGGGTAAGATACTCAAGGAAATCAAGAGATATAAAAGCATGTCCTATATTTCCTCCGAGAACAGTGTGAGCAGAGGATATATAGAAACCCTGCTTGAAATGCCATGGGATAATGTCACTGATGATAACCTTGATATAGAAAAAGTTGAGAAAATCCTTGATGAAGACCATTATGGTCTTGAGAAGGTCAAGGAAAGAATTATTGAATTTCTTGCCGTAAGGGCATTAAATGGCGGTGCGCAAGCACCGGTGCTGTGTCTTGCAGGTCCTCCGGGAACGGGTAAGACCTCAATAGCTAAGTCAATGGCAAGGGCACTGAACCGTGAGTACGTCAGAATTTGTCTTGGCGGTGTCAGGGATGAAGCAGAGATTCGCGGACACAGGAAAACCTATGTCGGAGCAATGCCGGGACGCATTGCAGAGGGCTTGCGACAGGCTAAGGTTAAGAATCCGCTTATGCTGCTGGATGAGATAGATAAGGTGGGAAATGACAGCCTGCATGGTGACAGTCAGGCGGCGCTTCTTGAAGTGCTGGACGGAGCTCAGAACCACAGCTTCAGGGACCATTATATAGAGATACCGTTGGACCTTTCACAGGTTTTGTTTGTCGCCACGGCAAATGACCTCAGTAATGTTTCCAAGCCTTTGCTGGACAGAATGGAAATTATAGAAGTGAGCAGCTACACGGCAAATGAAAAATTTCACATAGCAAAGAATTACCTGTATGAAAAGCAGCTTAAGGCAAATGGTATCAGGAAAACCAACCTTAATATAACGGATAAAGCGCTTGAAAGAATTATTTCCGATTATACAAGGGAGGCAGGAGTCAGAAATCTTGAAAGACAGCTTGGTACAATATGCAGAAAAACAGCCAAGGGTGTTGTTTTGGGAAATGATAAAAAAGTGACTGTTTCTGAACGTAATCTTAAGGAATATCTCGGAAAGCCAAAGTACCGCAATGATAAGATTAATCAAACCAACGAAGTCGGTGTGGTAAGAGGACTTGCATGGACCAGCGTGGGCGGAGATACCCTGTCAATTGAGGTTAATGTTGCACCGGGTAAAGGAGAACTTAAACTTACCGGACAGCTTGGAGATGTTATGCAGGAGTCTGCAATGGTGGCATACAGCTATGTAAAATCCATTGCCGATAAATATCAGATAAGCAGTGAGGTTTTTGAAAAAAATAACCTTCATATGCATATCCCCGAGGGAGCAACTCCTAAGGATGGACCTTCAGCGGGTATAACGATGGCAACGGCGATACTTTCGGCATTAACAGGCAGAAAGGTGTATGCAAACCTTGCGATGACGGGTGAAGTTACGATTCGGGGCAGGGTACTTGCGATAGGCGGTCTTAAGGAGAAAATCCTAGCTGCCAAAATGGCAGGCTGCTCGAAGGTTCTTGTACCGTTTGACAACAGGGCGGATATAGATGAGCTTGAGGATGAGATAAAGGAAGGCATAGAAATAGTGTTTGTAAAGACAATGAAGGAAGTTCTTGCAAATGCACTTGTAGTGGAGGCCTAAATGAAGATAAAAAATGTAAGTCTTGAGACTGTGTGCGGAATTACGAGCAAGCTGCCGGAAAATGATAAGATAGAAATTGCATTTGCCGGAAAATCAAATGTCGGAAAATCATCAATGATTAATGCACTGATGAATAGGAAGGCACTTGCCAGAACCTCATCACAGCCGGGAAAAACCCAGACTATAAATTTTTACAACATTAACGATTTAATGTATTTTGTGGACCTCCCGGGCTACGGATATGCCAAGGTGTCCGATGAAACCCGCGAAAAGTGGGGCAAAATGATTGAAAGATATTTAAAAAAATCCAAGCAGTTAAAGCAGGTTTTTCTTCTTATTGATATCAGACATGAGCCCTCAGTTAATGACAGGAATATGTATGAGTGGATTGTTTACAACGGCTACCGCCCGATAATCATAGCGACAAAGCTCGATAAATTAAAAAGAAGTCAGGTCTCAAACCAAGTAAAACTCGTAAGAGAGGGACTTGGCTTAAAACCTGAGGATATTCTGATACCTTTCTCGGCTGAAACAAAGCAGGGACTTGAGGATTTATGGAAATGTATTGATGATATTTACAATGCGGAAAATGTAACTGAATAAGTGTCAGTCTGATGGATGGTTTGAAAACCGGCTGCTTCGTATATATGAAGAGCAGGTTTGTTGTCAGCAGTTACATGGAGTAATACCCTGCCGTAAAAATTCTCCGAAAACATATTGAGGGCTCCCAAGAGGAGCCTTTTTCCATACCCGAAACCACGAAAACGTCTGCGCACAATAACATGATGCAGGCAGGCATAATTGTCTTCGACACTTAGCTTTAGAAGCCCATAAGCATTGTCAGGGTCGCTTAACACATATGTATACTCAGCTTCGGAGGCTTCTGCTTCATTCTCAGCATCATAGGAATATTCTGTTATTTCTGGCTCAAGTATATTTGAAGCTGCCAAGGCAGCCTCATACGCGGAATTCAAATTAAAACGCACCTTCTCTTTGGATAAATCCAGTTCAAGCATATAATCAGAACAAATATATTGGTTCTCTATGAAAGGAAAATCAAGCTTTCCGGCAGAGTAAACCTTTATATTCAGCCTGTTAAGCTTTGCCATAACGGTATTTAAGAGCATGGTAAAAAGTCCCTTGTGACGATATTGCACAAGTGTGAAGCCTGTAAGCTCTACGGAATTATCATTTTCCTGACAGTCCTTTGTCTGTAATTTGCTAACAGGCATAAGACCGATAAAGGATATTATGGTATTGTCTGCGGTGAGAAAGTGATAATGTTCAAAACCGGACAAAAAGCCCATTTCTGAAAAAATACCGCTTTCATAAAACGGCGTATAGCCGGAAACCTCGGAAAAATTGTTAAGTTGAGCCACATAGTCGGGCGTAAGCCTGTTGCAGGAAATATATTTATAGTCCATATTAAACCTCGCATAAAAGTATATTATCTATTTTAACAGGTTTTTGGGGAAAAATACAGTGATAATTATAAAATATTACATATAATATATCTAGTATTTTACAATTTTTATTGTGTAAAGTGTTTAAAAAATTCGTGGGGTATGATACAATATTGACTAAAATAAACGAGAAAGGTTTTTAAAAGGAGAGCATTGTATGGATAAGAGGTTTAGAATTACCAATGTAAAGAGCTTGGTAGTGATTATGCTTGTTGTGGTTGCGATTTTTATTACGGCATCAAGTATGATTACCGCTTATGTTGAGTTTGGCGGGGACATTAATCAGATTTTGGAAAGCTATATGAGGGATATGGCTTCAAGCTGCGGTGAGATATTACAGAGCCTCGCGGATGAAAATAATGGAGATGTACCGGTGGAGGAGATGAGGCAGAGGTTCGGAGATATAAGTATTGAAAAATTACCGTCCAGCTATGCCTATGTAGTGGACCTTAATACGAAGGAAATGCTGTATCATCCGACGAGTGAGAAGATAGGACAGCCGGTGGCAAACAGCGTGATTCAGGGGCTTTGTGATAGTGTTGCCGCAGGCAAGTCATTTGAACGTAATGATTATGTTGAGTATGTATTTAACGGAAGTACCAAAATGGCAGCATATTCGGTTGTTGCGGATGACAATCTGGTGCTGGTTATATCGGCGGATAAGTCGGACATTACATCAAGCATCAGCTCTGTTATGAGAAAAACATATTTTATTACGCTGATTGTAACAGTCATTGCAATGATAGCTGTAATTGTCATTAATAATAAGATAATGAAGGATTTGGATGAGGTCACAGGCGTTGTTGCACAGCTTGGAAGATTTGAGCTTGCGGATGATGAGGAAAAGACTGAGCGCTTGTGCAAAAAGAACAGTGAGATTGGTGATATCGCAAGAGCTGTTCGTGATTTGAGAAGCACACTTATAGAAACTGTTTCGACTCTCAAGGGTAATTCAGAGAAGCTTGCCGGCTATTCGGTTGAGCTTACTGACAATTCGGGATTTGTAAGTGATTCAATCAACAATATTGATTCTGCCTGCAATGAGATTGCTGAGGGAGCTACCAATCAGGCACAATCAACTGAGAAGGCAACCAATGTCACCGCAGTTATGGGAAATCTTATCGATTTATCCATTGCGGCTGTTGACAATCTTAAGGATGTTTCAACAGAAGTTAAGACTGCTACATATACTGCTGGAGATAAGCTTTCAGAGGTAAGTGTTTCTAATAAGAAGGTTACTGACGCCACAGAGCAGATTAAGAAAAGTATTATGGAAACTTCAGGTTCTGCCGAAAGCATAAGGCAGGCAGCTAACGTTATAACGGATATTGCAAGCCAGACTAATCTTTTGTCACTCAATGCTTCGATTGAGGCAGCGAGAGCCGGAGAAGCAGGAAAGGGCTTTGCTGTTGTTGCATCCGAAATTTCAAAGCTTGCGGTTCAGTCCAATGAGGCTGCAGTTGAAATACAGGGTATCATAGACCAGCTTATTTCGAATTCCAACAAATCAGTTGCAGATATCCAGTCTGCAAAGAATATAACTGAAGAGCAGACGGAACGCCTTATGGATGCAATCAATGAGTTTAATAAAGCAAAGGATGGACTTGACCGTTCTATTGTGGAAATTGACAAGGTTAAGAACTCAACAGTTGAACTTGATTCATCAAAGAATGAGGTTATAGATGTCATTCAATCACTTGCGGCAATAAGCGAGCAAAATGCAGCTTCAACACAGGAAACCGCAGCCTCAGTTACACAGGCTAAGAGCATGGTGGATAATGTCGCTGAACGTGCAAATAATGTAAGCGAGGTTGCTAAGTTCCTGGCGGATGATGCGCAGAAGTGGAAGATGTAAG
>CAYOHM010000049.1:0-14273 GCA_964403785.1 uncultured Alistipes sp. | reverse complement strand
TACACAGGCATATGGGATGAAAATTTATACTGACAAATACTTTTTGACAATGTCATCTGAAAGCTCCGACATTTTGCCCTGTGCAACTACGGAGCCCTTTTGAATTATTACATATTCTTCTGCCAGTCTTCTTGCAAATTTTAAGTTCTGCTCTACAACAGCGATGGTTATACCTGTTTCCTGAGCTATTCGTTTTAAGGTATCCGCAATTTCCATAACAACATTGGGCTGTATACCCTCAGTCGGTTCGTCCAGAAGAATCATTTTAGGTTCTCCCATAAGACATCTTGCAATGGCAAGCTGCTGCTGCAGACCTCCTGACAGTACGCCTCCGTTTCTGTCCATATGAATCTTAAGTGCCGGAAAATAGTTCAGAACCCATTCTTTTTTCTTTGCAATATCTATATCGGGATGTCCCATTGCTCCCAGTTCCAGATTTTCATTTACCGTCATAAGCGGTATGATTTCCCTTCCCTGCGGAACATAGCCCAGTCCGTTCTGCGCTCTCTTATAGGTCTTTATCTTTGTAATATCCTGCCCATCAAAAATCAACGAACCGGTACTCATTGGCAGAATACCCATAGCGCTTTTCAGAAATGTTGTTTTGCCAACTCCGTTTCTTCCCAAAATTGCAGTCCTGCTGCCTTGCTTTATGTGTATGGAAAGATTATTGATAACCTTGCTCTTTCCATAGCTGACATTAACGCCTTCTGCTTTAAACATACCCATCACCTCAATCTTCTTTAAGATAAACAGCTATTACTTCCTCGTTGTTTTCCACTTCTTCCATGGTTCCCTCTGCCAGCAGTCTGCCGTAATTAAGCACAGTAACGTACTCTGCAACCTGCCTTACAAAATCCATGTCATGCTCAACAACAATCAGTGTATGAGAGCCCTTTAATTTTTTAATCATTTCTCCGGTCTTATAGGTTTCATCCGCCGTCATTCCTGCCGTCGGCTCATCCAAAATTATCAGCTTAGGATTTTGTGCCACTACCATTCCGATTTCAAGCCACTGCCTCTGACCATGCGACAAATCGCTTGCCATAAAATGTCTGTAATCGTACAGGTCAATGAGTTTTAAAATTTCCTCAACCTTATTCCTAAATTCATTTGTCCTGTGAAAGAAAATACATTTGCGCATGCTGTTATAGCCTTCCATTGCAATCTCAATATTTTCCTTCACCGTCATATTATCAAATACATTCGGTCCCTGAAACTTTCTTCCGATATGGTAATTTCTCGTAATCTCGGTGGTTGATTTTCCTGTAATATCTTTTCCGTCAAAAATCACCTTTCCGCTTGTCGGTTTTGTCTTTCCCGTAACCAAATCCATAAAGGTTGTCTTGCCTGCTCCGTTTGGTCCGATGATAACACGCAGCTCACCATCATAAATTTTCATATTGACTTCAGTAAAGGCCTTAAAGCCATTGAATTCCACGGATAGATTTTTTACTTCAAGTAATACTTTTCTTTCATCACTCATGGCTTATTCCTCCTTTAATAAAATCGCATCTTTTCTCTGTTTTTCTTTTCCCTTTTGCCAGATATCAATGACTGTTCCTACAATTCCCTTTGGAATAAGAAATACAATGACAAGTATAATAACACCGAGTACAAGCTTCCAATACTGTGCAAAATCGGCTGAAATACCGGAGAACACCGAATTAAGAACAGTTTCCGCTATCTGAAGCACCAATGTTCCTACCATAGCTCCTGTAAGGTTTCCGCGCCCGCCGACTGCAACCCATACCAAAACAAGTGTTGCAAGATTTATTCCGACTGATGTGGAATTTACGCTGCCCTGCGTCCTTGCGTACAATACGCCCGCAAGACCTGCCATTGCACCCGATATTGTATAGATAAACATTTTAAAAGCCGCCGGCTTATATCCGAAGAAGGTTAAGCGGGATTCATTTTCTCTTACAGCCTGCATGACTTTTCCTGTACGCGAATGAACAATAAGCATACATAAAGCATATGCAGCCACCAGAAATAGTAAAATTACAAAATAAAAAGCGAAATCACTCATACGGTCCTGCTTTGAATCAGAGATTAAGGTACGGCTTATTAAGGTAATACCGCTATTTCCGTGTGTATATTTGCTTTGATTTATAACAAACAGCTCTGCCACGCCCGAGAGGGCCAGTGTAATCAAAGAAAAGAACACTCCCTGAATTTTTCCGGAAAACATAAAGAAACCAATGATTAGCGAAATAACCGCCGGAACTGCCAATGCCATAATAAATGCACCCGTCGGGGAGGCAAGCGGTGCCAAAAACCATGGCAGCTTCTCGTAGGATACCCAGTCCGCCTTATTGATGTAAGAGCACGAGATTCCTATCATATATCCTCCTGCTCCGAACAACAGGCTGTGTCCCATACTCATAAGTCCTGTGTAACCCCAAAGCAAATCCAAGGAAAGAGCAAATATGATATATGCCATAATACCGGACATTACATAAATCCAATATGTTTCACTTAAAAACGGAAATATCAAAAGGAAAAGCAAAATAGCCAAATCAATATATCTGTTGACCGGTAATTTTAAAAACCGGCTCAATAAATTATTTTTCTTTATTTTTTCCATGCTTATCATCTCCTTCCTTTCGGTGTAAACAGACCTTCCGGCTTAATACGGATAATAATGATTACAACAAGCAGCACGATAATCTGTCCCATAATACTATTTGAAAAACCGCTTATCACAGAAATAGATTCCTGTATTATAAAGGAAGATGCGACTGTTCCGAATAAGGAGGATACACCGCCCAGAACAACATTCATAAATGTATTCGTCAGCCAGCTCTCGCCCAATGTATAAGTGACAGTTGATAATGGCGCAATTGCTGCTCCGGCAAGACCCGCAAGCCCCATTCCGTGAGAAAATGTTATGGTATCAACTTTTCTGGTATCTATTCCAAGACAGTTTGTCATAACACGATTCTGCGTTGTGGAACGAATCTTTCTTCCCATCGTTGTTTTATTTATAAACAGCAAGGTTCCCACGAGTGCAAGAATTGATATCAAACATAAAATCAGCTTATAGGCTTCAATATAAACAGAACCGATATGTATAACCGTGGATATCGGATATGCAACCTGTTTGTAAGATTTGCCGAATAAAATCAGCGCCAACTGCTTCATTATGATTGAAATAGCATATGTAGCAAGCAGTGTTTCTGCCATTTTTCCATAAAAATGGCAGATAACTGCTTTTTCAATTAACATTCCAAACAGAAATGATATGACATATGCCAACACCAGAGTAATAATAAACGGTACATGCAATACAGAATACAGGTAATAACATAAAAACGCACCCGCCATAAGCATTTCTGTATGTGCAAGATTTACTACCTTCATGTAACCCATGATAATAACCAGTCCAAGTGACGTAAGCAGCAGAACAAAAGCACTGCACGCACCTGAAATCAGAAGCTGTCCTATTAAAGCTCCATCCATGAGAATTTCTCCTTTCTTTTGGCATATTTCTCAGAACACATTTATCTCGTCGGTTCCGGTTTAATTACGTCATCACTTTCAAACACTGTCTTAATCGTGCCGTCAGCCTGAACCAGTCCTATCCTTGCCTTGCAATAAATGTGATTATTGTCACCATCCACTGTAATAGTTCCCTGTGGTGCGTCAAAACTTAAGCCTGCAAAATTTTTCAGAATATTTTCGGTTGTGATGTCATCGCCGCATTTTTCGAGTGACTTTGAAAGTAAGTAAACCGCATCATAGGTTGCCTCACCAACTGCTGTTACTGCTGATGCCTTTGTTTCACCGAATTTTGCAGCATAAGCGGACAAAAATGCTTTATTTGCATCCGAATCAATGGAATTGAAATAGTTTACAGATGCATATGTATTTGCAGCCGCGCTTCCGAGTGCCGTTGAAAATGATTCATCCATAATAAATGAAGCAATCGTGTACTTTTCTGAAAGACCCGCTGCTGCAAACTGCGTATAAAATGCTGTGCCGCTGTCACCATTTAAGTTGGCATAAATTACACAGCCATCATCACCGCAGCTTGACTTAATCTTGGCAATAATATCTGAAAATTCCGTAACATCCGAAGAAACCAGTTCATCACCTACCACCTTGCCTCCAAGCTCTGCGATAAGGCTTTCCGCCTGTGCATTGATTCCCTGTGCATACGTTGTGTCCGTTCCTAACAGATAAAAATTATGTGAAACATTTTCATATAAATATGGTACAAAATAATCACCCTGCTGGTTTGGAACGCAGCCCGTATAAATTACATAATCATTTGGTTCCTCTCCTTCGTAAAATGTAGGATATACCAACGGAATTTCATATTCTTCAAGAATCGGCTCCACGGCAACACGTGAAGCTGAGGTATAAAGTCCTACTATGGAAGTCACCTTATCCTGTAAAATCAGTTCCTTTACTACCTTAACGGCTGTATCAGGGTCTGTGGCATAATCCTTTACCACATATTCTATTTTCTTTCCGTTAATTCCTCCTGCCTGATTAATTTCATCAATTGCAAGAAGTGCAGAATTATACATGCTCTCCTCTGTAATGGCAGTTCCTCCAGTAAGTGAAAAAACAAGTCCAATCTTAATTGAATCAGAAGATGCACTCTTGCTGCCTGTACAACCTGCCAACGCAAACAGCATTGACATAACCACTAGTACCGCAATCATTTTTCTTAAATTTCTCATAAACTTTTCCTCCTTGTAAATTAATTGTTATGATTACATTGAAAAATCAATGATTTTTCCGGCAATTTTCTTACCCCTGTGAACCGAAAGTACAACCGGACTCAGGAATCTCAAAACTTCAAAATCATCCTTTCCGTCCAGAAGGATAAAGTTTGCATCCTTTCCTTCTTCTATTCCGTACTCCTGTTCATCAAGGCATAAATTTTTTGCACCATTTGTTGAAATCAAATCCAAACAATGGATTAAATCCTCATATCCCGTCATCTGGGCTACGTGCACACCTATTTCCAATACCCTGAGCAAATCTCCGACACCAAGCGGATACCACGGGTCGGATATTGAATCCTGTCCCAATGCAACATTCATCCCCGCATGCGCAAGCTCTTTAATTCTCGTTATTCCCCTGCGCTTAGGATAGGTATCTATTCTGCCCTGTAAATGTGAGCTTGCAGCCGGACACGAATTAAAGTTAATTTCGGAATCCTTTAATAATCTGAAAAGCTTACTGCAATATGCATCATTATAAGAACCCATTGCACAGGTATGCGCTGCCACTGTTCTTTTTCCCCAGCCTCTCTCCAAAGCTGTTGCCGCAAGTGTTTCAAGGAATCTGGACTGTCCGTCATCAATCTCGTCACAATGCACATCCACACAGGCATCATATTTTTCTGCCAAATCAAAAATAAACTTAATGGATTCCAGTCCATACTCCCTTGTATATTCATAGTGAGGGATTCCGCCCACGCAATCCATTCCCATATCCATTGCACGAACCATTAAATCCTTGCCGTTCTTCAGTGAGATAATTCCGTTTTGAGGGAAAGCAATTGTCTGTATTTCAATGGTCCCTTTCATTTCCTCCTTAAGCTCTTCCAATGCCTGTACTCCTTTAAAGGAGGTTTCCGTCACATCCACATGTGTACGCACAAACTGTACTCCATGCTCTGACATAAGACGTATTGCTTCTTTTGCACGCTCCTTAATTGCCGGTACGGTCAATGGCTGTGTTGTCTTATATTCATGCCATGTACTGATACCCTCGAATAAGGTGCCCGACATATTGTAATGCGGTATTCCCGCCGTCAGCACACAGTCAAGATGAATGTGCGGCTCAACAAACGGAGGCATCATCATTTTTCCTTCGGCGTCGAATCCCTCCTGCGCTGTACTCTGCTCGTTCTCCTGATGTTTTACGATTTTGGTAAATTTTTCTCCCTCATATTCCACATCATAAAGACCTTCCTTACCTCTGATTCTGCAATTTCTGATTATCATAGTATTTCTCCTTCCTACCCGCAGGCAAATGTATCATAGTATTTTAATACCTTAAAAATGTTACAGTACTCATTTCTGACCTCCACGTCATTGACGTTCATATTTAAAAGTGAATTAATTTTCTTCATCCGGTTAATCATGGTGTTTCTGTGTATATACATTTTTTCCGAAGCGTGAAGCAAATCATTTCCGCTTTCCAAAAAACAACGCAGGGTCTTTACATATTCCGTTCCCATAATACGGTCTGATTCCTCTAATGGTTGTATCTTTTGAAAACAATATGCAAGTATCTCTTCCTTTGGCTCATTTTCAAGAAGAAGCTCCAATAAAGACTGTGTCTTAAATCTTGGACATTCCCTGTTTTTTATACCGTCCTCCAGAATGTATCTTGAAATTTCCTGTGTAATATCAATTAATTTCAAAAGAAACGGCATTTTGAACAACGCGATATTTTTTTCATTTGCGTAACGTATTACGCAGCGGGGAACATTTTTTATGTAATCATCACCAATCAGCAGCACAACTCCGGCAATATTGTTTTCAGCAGCCTCCTCCATAAGTTTAAGCAGGCCCTGCTCGGAAATGTCCTCCTTAGCACCGATGACAAATATCAGCTCTCCTCCGTGTATCCACTCCGTTATCGTATCCATATTCTTGATGAAGGGCCATGTGACAATATTGTTCAATCCGCCCTCACCGCCTATCAGTTTTAACCGCTTACAGGTTGCCAATTCCATGATATCTTTACAGGTAACAGCCATGGTCCTCGCCTCTTTTCAAAAATCCTTAAAATGGTTTGGTCAATACTTCTTCCGGTTTCTTTTCTACAATGATTTTTCCACTATGTACACTTAAAACAACATGTGCACGTTCTCTTATCGCACTTAACTCGTCAGGTGCGTCTAGAACGATAAAGGATGCTTTATTGCCTTTCTTCAGCTCATATTCCTTCGCAACACATAAGGTTTTGGCTCCGTTAACCGTTATAAAATCAAGTCCGTTTTGAATCTGGTCAATGCTCATCATATGACCAAGATGCAGTCCGAAATCCACCTGATGAATTAAATTACCGTTTCCAAGCGGATACCACGGGTCGGATATTGAATCCTGTGCGAAGCTGACATTGCAGCCTGCTGCCACCAGTTCATCAATTCTTGTGATTCCTCTTCTTTTCGGATACTTATCGTATCTTCCCTGCAAATAACAATTTTCTGTCGGACAGGATATGAAATTAATTCCTGATTTTTTGAATTTGCTCATCATTTTGAACGCATACGCGTTATTATATGAACCCATTGCACAGGTATGGCTTGCGGCAGCCCTGTTGCCCAAGCCCGTATAGTAAGCCTCGGCAGCTATATTTTCCACAAATCTTGATTCATTATCATCCGTTTCATCACAATGAATATCCAGAAGCCTGTCATATTTTACTGCCAGCTCAAATGCTTTTTTCACTGATTTCTCGCCCAGCTCCCTCGTAAACTCATAATGAGGAATTCCGCCGACGACATCTGCTCCCAGCCTTAAGGCTTCCTCCACCAGCTCATCCCCGCCCTTGTAGGCATAATAGCCTTCCTGTGGGAATGCAATTATCTGTAAATAAAGATAATCCTTTACTTCTTCCTTCACTTCAAGCATTGCTTTAAGTGCCGTCAGATTTGGGTCTGTAACATCAACATGGGTACGGATGTACTGCACTCCGTTTAACAGCTCCGCGTTAATTCCCTTGTATGCACGGTCTTTGATGTCCTGCTTTGTCAAAACCTTTTTGGAATCAGACCATTTGTCAATAGCTTCAAACAAGGTTCCTGAACCTGTTTCTTCATCAGGAAGGTCGGCGGTATATATATAATCCAGATGGATATGGGATTCTACATACGGCTCACAGACAAGCCTTCCCTTCAAATCCTTTTCCTTCTCTGCCGGAAGCTTTAACGTGCCTGCCGGCACAATGTCATATACCCTTTCATCATCCACCCATATATCAAACAATCCGGCTCTGTGTCTTAATTTGGCATTTTGGTAAACTTCCATAGCTGTTTCCTCCTAACTTAAAACTAAAAAAAGGCGTCAGATTTCCATAATCTAACGCCTTTGTTAAACACATTTTTTAATTTTCTACATTGTATGACGATTTTTTTAACCTGTCAATGTGCACCGTGCACATTTCTTTTGTTTTTATGCCTGTGCTTTCTGCACATTTCGTCATCACTAATCACTTTTTTCACTTAATATAATTGACAACTTTTCTTTAACACTGATATATTACAGTTAAAATTACAAACGGAGGTACCGGTCATGAAAAATTATGTCATTACAATTGCCCGCGGATACGGCAGCGGCGGAAGCCACATTGCCAAACAGCTTTCTGCAGATTTACATATTCCTTATTATGACACAGAAATTCTAACTATGGCTTCTGAATTAAGCGGTATCAATGAAAGCTTTTTCTTTGAAGCAAATGAGAAGATAAGTAAGGGACAGCTCACTTTCTCAAACAGGCAAAAAAATGATTTTATTTGGAATGTTGTTCCTGCTCAGGACAAACGTTATCTTTCCAATGACAATTTGTTCGCTTATCAGGCAAAGGTTATATTAAATCTTGCATCAAACGGTAAGCCGTCCTGCATCATTGTCGGCAAGGCTGCCAACTTTATACTTCGCACCTTTCCGAATGTTTTAAGGCTTAATATTCAGGCTCCCATTGAAAAATGCGTATGTAACATTATGGAGCGCCTCGTTGTCGAACAAAAGGAGGCTCAAAAAATAATCGAGCAGACAAACCAATACCGCAGCAATTATTATAAATATTATACCGGACGGGAGTGGCTTGATCCGACAGAATATGACCTCTCAATAAATACAGGCATCTTTTCAGAACCGGAATCTGCCAAATTAATTGAATTAATCCTGCGTGAACGTTTTCCTCAATGCTTTGAGTAAACGCCGGACTAAATATGCTTAAAGGGAATGCCGATTGGCATTCCCCTTAAAATTCCTTCCCAAAGTGTTTCTTTGGGCGTTTTTCCATTATGCTTCCATCCATTCGGAGCTTTATTTTTTTATCTTTTGATTTTCCTTTTATATCATTTCTAGCATTTCTATCGTTTCTATCGATTTTATCGTTTCTATCGATTTTATCGTTTTTATCGCGCCTGCTGCGTGTATCACGCCTGTCACGTACATCGCTCCTTTCACGTGCATCACGCCTGTCACGTCCGGCACGTCCGTCGCGTCTTATGCGTCCGTCACGTCTGCCTCTATTATGGGTAACTGCCTCTATTTCTTCCTTTTCTTCACCAAGCTGTGCCTTTAAGAAGGCTGCCGCAAGCTCAATTGCGGTACAATCCTCTTCCTCCATTTTAGCTTCAATTATTGCAGTTGATTTGCTAAGGTCGGCGGTACGCATTACCTCCAAAACATTTTTGAGAATTTTCTGGGATTTTGCCTGTGTAATGTCAGCCACACTTGGAACTGTCTTTGCCTTCATAGTGGTTTTGCAGGTTGTCTCAATATCACGAATTTTATATATTTCCCTGCCAACTACCAAAGTAAAGGCACGTCCGGTTCTTCCGGCACGTCCGGTCCTGCCTATTCTGTGAACATAATATTCATTATCCTGAGGAACATCATAGTTAATAACTGCTTCTACATTGTCCACATCTATTCCCCTGGCAGCCACGTCTGTTGCAATGAGAATATCAGTGTTTCCGTTTCTAAAGGACTCCATAACACGGTCTCTCTGATTCTGTGATAAATCACCATGAATACCTTCTGCCATGTATCCCCTGCCCTTTAAATCCTCTGCAAGCTCCTCCACCATTCGTTTTGTATTGCAGAAAATAAGCGTAAGCTTCGGATTGTAATAATCCAGAAGTCTTGCTACCACTTCCTTCTTATTCTCCCTGCGAACTTCATAATAATACTGCTTAATAAGAGGAACCGTCAGCTCCTTTTTCACGGTCTTAATTAATACAGGATTTTTCTGGAACTCACCTGTAATGTTCAAAATTGACTGCGGCATGGTCGCAGAAAATAACACTGTCTGATGCTCATTTGGAATCTGTGAAAGAATAGTTTCCATATCTTCACGAAATCCCATGTTCAGCATTTCATCTGCCTCGTCCAGAACAACTATGGAAAGAGCATCCAGACGAATCGTCTTTCTTCTCATGTGGTCCATCACTCTGCCGGGTGTTCCGACAATAATCTGCGGGCAGCTCTTTAATGCCTTAATCTGTCTGCCCATATCCTGACCGCCATAAATCGGCAGTACCTTAATGCCATGCAGATATTTGGCAAATTTACGGATTTCCTCCGCTGCCTGTATTGCCAGTTCCCTTGTCGGACACAGTACAAGTGCCTGAAGCTTCTGAAGGTCCGGATTAACCAGCTCGAGAATGGGGATGCCAAATGCCGCTGTTTTTCCCGTACCCGTCTGTGCCTGTCCAATCACATCCTGCCCTTTTAGTATCTGTGGAATTGCCTGCTGCTGAATCGGTGAAAACTGTTCAAATCCCATTTCCTTTACAGCACGGATAATCCTTTCATCAATAGTATTATTTCCTAAATCAAGTAAATCCATATTAATCTCCTACATTGCATACTCAAACTAACTTTCCAATCATAACACACTTTGATACTCATTCACAACAAAAAATTAAACCGGAGGGAAACCATCCGGTTTAAAATGTTCCAAAGCCTGCTTACAGTGACATCACATACTGTTCAACTTCATTTCTGTCCTTATCCAAGGCATATGCCAGTTCACTGTATAAGCTGTCCCCTGCCTTTTTAAGGTATCTTTCGTCCGTAGAGGTAATCTTCTTGCCCATGGAAATCCTTCTGTCACGCTTTACCATGATAGTCTTGATAAGACTGACTAGCTTTTTAACATCGCACGATGCAAGTACTTCCTTATACTGAAGCTCAAGCTGTCTGTCACCAACCTCCGGCAGACGCGGTATATCGGAAAATTCCTCCATAAGCTCCTGTGCTTCCTCTCTGGTAATCACCTTGCGCATAACAACCTTGGGATTGTCCACGGGTGAATAAATCTTACTTTCCTTTAATCCCACAGGACACAGATAATAATACATCTTGTCTGAAGCCATTCCCGGGATATCTATTGGAGCTATATCCTTAACCACACAGATGCCATTGCTTCCGTATACCACATACTCTCCAATCGCAAACATAAATTCAACCTCCTAAGTATCTAAAAGAATCTCTGATATATTTGCAAAAAATGGATAAAAAGTTCCGCCGAACCTACAATGTGCATACGCATCATGTGAGATTAGTACCAAAAACCATTTTTATTCCGATCTTATTGCCTGCTACAAGTATTATTATAGCACAATTTAAAGTATTCTGTCAAAAATGTATTAAGAAAAAAACCGCAATTGCGCCACAAAACTAGCCTATAACATGACTCATATCATACATTCCTGCCGGCTGTCCTGCAAGGAATTTAGCTGCCTCAATAGCTCCCTTGGCAAAGATTGATTTTGAATATGCGGTATGTTTAAATTCGATAACCTCATCTTCACCGCAGAAGAAAACTTCATGCTCGCCTACAATTGTACCGCCGCGCACAGCACTGATACCGATTTCCTTAGGGTCACGCTTAGCACGTTCCTTAGACCGGTCATATTTGTAATAATATCCGTCGTCCAATGCCTCCTTCATGGAATCCGCAAGTGCAAGCGCCGTTCCACTCGGTGCGTCCAGCTTCTGATTATGGTGCTTCTCAACGATTTCCATATCGAAATTAGCCGGCGCAAGAATTGCTGCCGCCTGCTTTAGCAGTTTAAACAATGTATTAATGCCGAGGGACATATTTGCCGACTTAAGCACCGCAACCTCCTTACTGATTTCATGTGCCTTATCAAGCTGCTCCTGTGAAAGTCCTGTTGTGCAAAGAACAATCGGGAGCTTATTTTCCCTGCAATACTCAAGCAATACGTCAACAGCCTTTGCCGTTGAAAAATCAATCAAGACATCAGCCTTCACTATACAGTCATGAACTGATGAAAATACAGGATATGAATTATGACCATCATCATACGGGTCTATTCCTGCTACAATTTCTACTTCCTCATCTCTTTCTGCAAGCTGTGTGATTACCTGACCCATCTTGCCGTTGCAGCCATGCATTATAACTCGAACCATTACATTTCCTCCAAATCTTGAATTATTTTATTAAACCATAATTTTTCATTGCATTTTTTAATTTTAAAAGATTTTCCGGCTCCATCGGTGAAAGCGGTCTGCGAAGAGGTCCAACCTCCATTCCCATAAGGTTCATGGCATGCTTAACCGGAATAGGATTAACCTCACAGAATAACGCATCAATGAGCTCAATAGCCTCAAGCTGCAGCTTTAAGCTTCCGGCTGTATCGCCTTCAAGATATTTTGCCACAATATCATGCGTCTGTTTAGGAGCAACATTGGATAGTACCGAAATAACGCCGCAGCCTCCAAGTGACATAATAGGAACAATCTGGTCATCATTTCCCGAATACATATCAATGCAGCCTTCTGCAAGCGACATAAGCTTTGCACATTGTGAAATATTACCGGTAGCCTCCTTGATTCCGACAATATTATCAACCGTCCTTGCGAGTGTAACCGCCGTCTGAGGCTGGATATTACATCCTGTACGTCCCGGAACATTATACATAATAATCGGAAGGTCTACTGACTTTGCAATCATTGTATAATGCTCAATAAGACCCTTCTGTGTTGCCTTATTATAATACGGTGTAACCACCAGAAGTGCATCGGCGCCTATTTTTTGCGCTTCTGTTGAAAGATAAATGGCTGTCTGTGTGCAGTTTGAACCTGTTCCGGCAATAACAGGCACACGCTTATTAACCTTATCCACACAATATTTGATTGTTTCAAGATGTTCTTCATGTGTCAAGGTTGAAGCCTCACCAGTGGTGCCACAGATAATAATGCTGTCCGTCTGATTTTCAATCTGGAAATCTATTATCTCTCCCAGCTTCTCATAATTAACTTCCCCGTTCTCCTTCATCGGTGTGACAATCGCAACACCCGCGCCTTTAAAAACTGCCATATGCTTATCCTCCAATAATAATATTTTAACGTAAAAAAGGGCTAACCAAAATGGTCAGCCCAAAAGAAAATCTAAATTCTCTGCAGTAGCTCCCCATCCTGCGATGACAGTCATATGATTATTCACCATATGCCCAGCACTTGGATTCTCAGGGAATCCAAGGCTTCGGCGTCGTCCCCTTTCAGCTATGACTATCCGTGCCTGTCACAAATCACAGCCTACTCTTAAACTAACGCGACCTCTACCATTGATTTATCTATAAGTACTATAACATTATCCGCTTGCCGTGTCAATGCCTGATACTCAAAAAGGACGCTGTCCTTGCAGCGCCCTTTACAGAATTTCTATTCTTGAGAATCCGTCAGAGTCTCATCAGCGGAATCCCCTTCAGAGTCCTTAGGGAGAAGCTCAATCTTGCTTACGGAAACTTCGTAAGCTACCCTCTTCTCACTCTCAAATTCATTAATTTTCTTGGTGTATTCACGGCTCTGAACTCTTCCCCAGACCTGAATATGCCCACCGACCTCAAAAGAAGCCGCATATCTTGCATTCCTGCCCCAGGCAATACAAGGTATGTAATCCGACTTGCCGTATGGTCTGTTTACTGCAATAAGCACATCCGCAATCTCTCTTCCGAGAGGTGTCTTGCGGTATACCGGAACCTTGCAGATATAACCATCAAGGAAAATCTGATTAGTCTTGCTCTGATCCTTAATCTCTTCACCATCCTCGACGAACTGAAGTTCTCTTACAAAAATCGAAAGTACCAGACGGTTCTTCTCGCCCTCATGCCTGTTATAAGAACGGAACTGTCCTGCTGCTTCGATAGTCATTCCCTTATAATCCTGAGTTACATCAATAAGTCTCTCAGAAACCATAAGCGGAACTGTGTCCGACATATTGCTCAGTCTGTTTACAGCTACATCCACAAGATAAAATCCCTCGCCAAATACCTCGTGACTGTACTCAAAATCTGAGACAATCTCTCCTACAATACTTACTCTGTTGTTTTCAATGACCTTATCAACCATTATGTATTTCTCCCTTCTTTGTTCTGCCGCCCCTCGCGCGCAGAAGACCTGTGTTTTATTTACTGTATATTATATTCAGGCTAATTGTATTTTATACTAAATTTTTGAACAAATTTTGAACATTTTGTATAATCTTTGTTTTTTTTTAGAGCAAACTAATCTTATCCTAAATATATTTACATAGTATTA
>CAYOHM010000048.1:0-14413 GCA_964403785.1 uncultured Alistipes sp. | reverse complement strand
TCAGCTACTGATATAATATAGTATATCCGTTTAATTTACAATAAAATTTTATTTTTTGAGTTTCCGTATTTTTTATTTTATGGTACATATCACGAAGTGATATGGTAATTTTGCACAAGAATTGCGATAAGTAAGCTGGCTTACTTTGCGCAATTCTCGTGCAAATTGCTTATGAAGCTGTGCTTCATAGCACCATAAAATAAAAATACGGAAACTCAAGAATTTTATTTTAGTTTTTTTAGTACGCCTGCCGTCATTGGTATCGCAAGTACAAAGGAGCACATATCTGCCACCATTTGTGCAATTTGAACACCAAATAATCCCATAAACAGCGGTAAAATCAAAAGTGCCGGTATAAGAAACAATCCCTGTCTGGCAATCGAAACAATTGATGCCCTGAGTGCCATACCTATTGTCTGAAGAAGCATATTACAGATAACATTGTATGCATTCAGCGTGAAGGAAAAGCATTGTGCCCTAAGTGCAACAACTCCGATAGCTATAACATCCGCATCATCACGGAAAATTGCAACCAGTGGTTTAGCAAAAATGAACCCTAATATGGAAATGCAAAACAGGGTAATCGTACCTACCTTAACACAAAAATAAAATGCTTCATGTACCCTGCTGTATTTTCCTGCACCATAATTAGTTCCGCACACCGGCTGAAAGCCCTGTCCAAATCCAATAAGTGCAGAATTGGCAAACATAGAAATTCTGGTAACAACGCCCATTGCCGCAATCGCCGCATCAGCCATAGCACCTCCATAATTTCCGGCTGCCGTATTAAGGATAATTGTTGAAACACTTCCGATTCCCTGACGGCAAAGTGAAGGTATACCACCTCTGAAGATATTTGAAAAATAATGTATACTTGGTGTAAAATTTTTTATGTTTACCTTTATTGCAGCTTTTGTAAGATTCATATATAAAAGAACACAAAAGCTAACAAACTGGCTGATTATGGTTGCCCAGGCAGCACCTGCAACGCCCATGTCAAACGCAAATATCAGAATCGGGTCGAGCACAATATTAAGCATCGCACCGCTTACAATTCCTATCATCGCAAGCGAAGCATTTCCCTGAAATCTCATTTGGTTATTAAGTACAAAGGAGCCTATCATAAATGGTGTTCCAAGAAAAATAACCCTCAGGTACGAACAGGTATAGGGAAGTATTGTAGGCGTTGAGCCCAGCCAGACGGAAATCTTATCTACAAATATCATTCCCAGCACACCTATAACCACGCCCGTAAGAATGGCAGTAAAAAAACCTGTCGCCGACATTTTTTCCGCATCCTCATATTCTCTTGCGCCAAGCTGCCTTGAAATATAATTTCCCGAACCATGCCCAAAGAAAAATCCTATTGCCTGAATGAGGGCCATTACCGAAAAAGCCACTCCTACTGCTGCCGTTGACTGCGTATCTATCTGCCCCACAAAAAGCGTATCCGCCATATTATAAAATGCCGTGACCAGCATACTTATTATAGTCGGAACAGACATTTTGCAAATAAGCCCCTTGATTGGCTGAGTTGTCATATACTGCACACGTTCATCCTGAGTCATATTATTAATCTTCATCTCATACTCTCCAATTCTGCAAATATTTCAAATTTATCCGGCCATGCCTTACATATTAACGTAAGGTTGTGTTCCTTTGCCATTTTAATGGCAGCATCCGTCGGTACAGCCTTTGATACAAGCACCGGCACACCTGCCATTATCGCTTTCTTTACCATATCTGTCGGAACTCTTCCTGTTGTATACAATATACATTCATTCAGAGGTATTCCGTTTATCAATGCATAGCCGATTGCCTTATCCATCGCATTATGTCTTCCTATATCCTCAAAGGATATAATTACTTCACCATTTCTTGACAGATAACAGCTATGTGTTCCCTTTGTTGCCTTATGAATTTTGGAATCCGCAGCAAATACGTTTGCTAAATTAAAAATCCACTCCTTATCCCACGCATAATCAGGCAGCTTCTTCATCTCCACCTCATTGGCTCTGTTAAGCAGGGTTCTGTTCATAGTGCAGCAGGTAGCCTCCTTATACAGCTTTTTTTCAAATACAAGCTCCCTGTTCAAAAAAACATTTGCCCTTAAACCCTTCTCACAGATATGTATACTATCTATTTCATCAGCTTTCTCAATTATTCCCTCCGTCAACATTCTCCCTGTCACAAGCTCGGCAAGATTAGATTTTGTACACGTTATCTCCATGATTTCCTGCTCGTTCACGTAAAGCTGCATCGAATGTTCATCAATGACAGGCGCACAGATTTCCTCTTTAATGCCGTCCGCATATACGGCACAAACCCTGACACTGTTTATTACGGCATTATTTTGGGAAAGATTATTTATTTTCACACACATCACCCTTTATAAATTATTCAAGTTCTTCTTTGGTGTCCGTAAGCCTTGCAGCCTCCGATATGGCATCCTCGTATCCATTAAGTGCCGCAAATGGAGAAAACTGCGCAGCCCGGTCCAAAATCGACATCTGTACATGTACCTTTGACACATGATGAGGCATATTTATAATATCAGCATATTTATCTGCACTTTGAAATTTTCTTTCCATTTAATACGCCCTCCTTATGCCCTATGTCCGCCAATCTGCCTGTTTCTGTCAATCGTTGTTGCACCCTCCTCAAGGTTCATTCCCTTAAGAACAGCATTTTTTCCGAATTTTTTCTTTATATCGAGCATTGCCTGCTGCAGCTTTTTTTCTTTTTCAAGCACCTTATTTTCATCCGGAGCATCCATAAAAAGCTCTAACTGCTGATATTCTTCCTTTTTATCCGCCTCTTTTTCATCAACAAGTTTGTTGGCAGTAATATTGATTCTGCGTACAAGGAGATTTTTATCAACAATATCCTCAAATAGCTTTAATGAAGCATCCATAATCAGCTTTGTCGAGGAGGTTTTTTGTTCAAGATTAATGGTACCGTGTGCAGGCTTTGGTATTCTACGCCCATAACGGTCCGTTGTGATTTCCCCTTTATATCCTGCTGCCCGCTTTGTATCTGTCAGGTTATCTACATCATATCCAACCGTCAACACAATCTGATTAGTTACCAAATGTTTATCTACTAAATCAAGTACCAATAAATCCGTCATTTCTTTCACAATAAGCTCAGCCTTGTCATACTCATATGCACAATGCAATACCTGTCCTGTACTTATACTGTTATTTTCAGGCCTGTAAGCCTTCACATCAGCAATCGTGCAAGGTTCCCATCCCCATGCATGATCTATAAGAAGCTCCGCATTTTTTCCAAACATCTTATAAAGGAGATTTTCATTATAAAACTCCTCCTGTGAACCAATGGAGCATCTTGCAACATCCCCCATCGTATAAATCCCGACTTTTTCTAATTTTCTGGCATAGCCCTTCCCAACTCTCCAAAAATCCGTTATCGGTCTGTGCGCCCACAATAGTTTGCGGTAACTAATTTCATCAAGCACGGCAATGCGCACTCCGTTCTCGTCCGGAGTAATATGTTTTGCAACAATATCCATTGCCACCTTGCAAAGATACATATTTGTTCCGATTCCTGCCGTAGCGGTAATGCCTGTTTCATTATACACATCCTGTATTATTTTCTTTACAAGCTGTTCAGGCGGCATCTTATATACCTTCAAATACTGGGTGACATCCATGAACACCTCATCAACTGAATAAACATGTATGTCCTCGGATGACACATACCGCAAATAGATATTATAAATCCGTGTGCTGTACTGCATATAAAGTGCCATTCTGGGAGGTGCTGCAAGATAATCCAGCTCCAATGCCGGATTATTGATTATTTCATTATTGTCATAAGATTTTCCGGCAAATTGATGTTCCGGTGCATTCTGTTTTCTTAATTGATTAACTGCGTTGACCTTCTGTATAACTTCAAAAAGCCTTGCTCTTCCCGGTATACCATAGGATTTTAAGGACGGTGAAACGGCAAGACAAATTGTTTTTTCCGTTCTGCCCACATCTGCGACAACCAAATTTGTTGTCAGTGCATCAAGCCCACGTTCAACACACTCTACTGAGGCGTAAAAAGACTTTAAATCTATTGCTATATATATGCGGTTATTATCTGGCATTAAAACCTCCTAAAGTCCGTCCACCCTTATAAAACAACAACACTAGCGGCTATACATTTTTCAATGCACTGCCGCTAGTTATTATACCTCATTATGCAAATTAATACTACTCCGGAAGTTCAAAAGGCATTTCTTCAATCTTCTCTACTTTTACCGCACATACCTTATACTCAGGGATTCTGGCATATTTATCAAGTGCTGCATTTGTAAGAACATTTGCATTGCCATCTGGGAAGTGGAATGGCATCCAGGTTTCCTTAGGTGATACCTTATCACCAACCCTTGCAATGGTCTCCAACGTGCCTCTTCTTGATGTTACCCTGACCTTCTCACCATTACTGATGCCAAGTCTTGCCGCATCCTGCGTATTAAGTTCGATAAAGGAATGACCCTCCTTCTCCATAAGTCCCGGAGTTTTACCTGTCATTGCCCTTGTATTGTAATGATAGAGGATACGTCCTGTCATAAGTATGAACGGATACTCATCATCCGGAAGCTCCGCGCTCGGAGTATACTGAGCCGGATAAAACCAGCCAAGCCCTCTTGAAAACTTTCCTACATGGAGAATAGGCGTACCCGGATGCTCCTTATCAGGACATGGCCACTGAATCGACTCGCCCTTGTCAAGTCTTCTGTGGCTGATGCCGCCAAATATAGGTGTGAGTGACGCGATTTCATCCATAATTTCTTCGGAGGTAAGCTGCGGCTGCGGATATCCCATACGGTTCATAAGGTCGATAAAAATATCCGTATCCAGTCTCATTTCTCCCTCAAGCTCTACTGCTTTACGAACTCTCTGAACCCTTCGCTCGGTATTGCTGAACGTTCCTTCCTTCTCCGCATAGCTTGTACCCGGCAGAACTACATCTGCATATTGTGCAGTTTCTGTCATAAACAAATCTGACAATACTAGAAAATCAAGACTGTTTAAAGCCTTCTTTATGTGATTCTGATCCGCATCAGTGACCACCGGATCCTCACCAAATATGAAAAGACCTCTGATTTCCTTGCGGATTGCCGCACCGAATACGTCCGTCGCATGCATACCCGGCTTCTTATTAAGCTCAACGCCCCATGCTTTTTCAAATTTTTCGATAACCTTAGGGTCAGTAACCTTCTGATATCCCGGGAAATCACCTGGCATTGCACCCATATCACAGGCACCCTGCACATTATTTTGTCCACGAAGAGGATTAACGCCGCAGCCTGAACGTCCAAGCTTTCCAACAAGCATTGCCATATTGGACATTGACATAACACCCTCAGTACCCGTTGAATGTTCTGTAACACCAAGACAGTAAATAATCGGCGCTTTCTTTGCCTTTGCATACATAAGAGCCGCTTCTCTTAAATGATCCGGATCAATATGGCAAATCTGGGCAACCTTCTCCGGAGTGTAATCCTTTACAATCTCCTTTAATTCCTCAAAGCCTTCCGTCCTTGTCCTGATGAATTCCTCGTCTGCAAGACCTTCGTTGATAATAACATTCATCATACCGTTTGCAAATGCAACATTTGTACCCGGCTTTAACTTAAGATGAATATCCGCACACTTTGAAAGTCCGATATCTCTTGGGTCCACCACAATAAGTCTCGTGCCTCGTTCAACAGCCTGACGAATCTGCATACCGATTACAGGATGTGCCTCTTCAGGATTGGAACCGACAAGCAGAATTGTATCAACATCATTGGTGATATCGCTTATCGGATTTGTCATAGCTCCTGAACCCAGTGTCATTGCAAGACCCGAAACCGTTGCCGAGTGACATACACGGGCACAGTTATCAACATTGTTGGTGCCAAATGCGCATCGAACCATCTTTTGAAGCATATAACAGTCCTCATTAGGAGAACGTGAGCATGCAAAGCCTGCAAGTGAATCAGGACCATACTGCTTCTTAAGCTCAGTAAATTTAGAGGCTATCAAATCAAGTGCCTCATCCCATGTGGCTCTTTCAAATTCACCGGTCTCATGATTTTTAATGAGAGGATATTTAAGTCTTTCCGGAGAATGAACAAAATTGAACGAACCGAATCTTCCCTTTACGCAGAGGAGATTCTTGTTAGATGGTCCGTTAGCCGGCTCAACATCTACGATTTTATTATCCTTAACAACAAGGTAATACTGACAGCCTGTTGCACAATGCGGACAGGTAGTGAGAACCTTGCTTACCTTGCCCACCTGATATTTTTTACGGTTTTTGGCAATAAGGGCGCCTGTCGGACAAGCCTGCGCACAGTTACCGCAGTTTTCACACTGTGTTTCCTTCCAGTCCGCCCCAAAAGGTGCTTCTATAAGTGTCCTTGTACCCAGCTTTCCATTGTGAAGCACACCATTACATGCCACCTTGTTGCAGGTGCTTACACATCTCTGGCAGTTGATACACAGCTCAGGATAGTAAGTAAGGAAAGGATTTTCAAGCTTAGCCGTAACCTTTACCTGATTACCTGTATAACATGACCTGGTTACCTCGTATTCATTAGATAAATCCTGCAAACGGCAGTCACCTGACTTACCGCAGGAGAAGCATCTCACATCATGATTTGCAAGAATAAGATTAAGCACCTGCTTTCTGCTGCTTATAACCCTAGGTGAATTTGTTGTAATTACCATACCTTCCTTTACCTTGGTGTTACAAGACGTAACAAGATTGTTTTTGCCCTCAATTTCGACAACGCACATCTTACAGGCACCAATCTCATTAACATCCTTAAGATAACAGAGCGTAGGGATTCGGATATCTGCCTGCTGTGCAGCTTCCAAAATAGTTAAATTTTCATCTGCTGATATATTAATTCCATCAATTGTAATATTAACCATTATACTCTGCCTCCTTCCACTACACCGCAGCCGAAATGGTCGCATCTGAGGCATTTACGACATTCCTGCATTGCCTCATCATATGACATACCATTTTCAACCGGTTCAAAATTCTTCTTTCTCTCACGTGCAGAACGATCCGTAAGATGCACTCTTCCGTAATGAGTTCTGTCATTTTCCTTTGGTTCAGGCACCGCAATATCATCGAGATATTTGTGATGATATCCGAGGTACTCATCTATATTGATTGCAGCAATCTTGCCCGCTCCGATAGCTTTAATAACCGTGGCCGGACCAAATACACAGTCACCGCCGGAGAATACCTTTTCAAAGCCCTTAACCCTCGTTGTCGGCTCAGTTTCAAATGTCTTTCTCCTTGGATTAACACTGTATTTTTCAAATGGTCCCGATACTATATCCTGACCTATTGCCATAAGAACAACCTCGCATGGTATCAGCTCCTCCGGCTTGTTAGCCTTGGTTGCCGACGGCTTGCCGTTTTTGTCATATACACTTATAATCTGCGGCTGAGTTACAAATCCGCTTACATTTCCGTCCGCATCTGCTGTAATCCTTACCGGAGCATGAAGTGTGAGAAGCTCTACTCCTTCTTCGATTGCACCCTGGATTTCTGACGGAAGCGCCGTCATATCTATCTGCCTTCTGCGGTATACAACTGTTACCTCTGCCGCATTACACCTGATGGCTGAACGTGCAGCGTCCATCGCAACATTACCGCCGCCCACTATGACAACTCTCTTGCCTGTATAATCAGGAATATTGCCGCGCCCGATTTCTCCGAGCATATCTACGGCTGAATAAACACCCTTGCTGTCAACACCCTCAACATTAACGGACTTACCTACCTGGGCACCGATTGCAATATAAACAGCATTGTACTGCTGTGTAAGCTGTTCCATTGTAATATCCTTGCCTTCACCGACAGCGACATTGTACTTAACCTCAATATTGCCCGTTGAAAGGATTGCGTTGATATCCTGATCAAGCCTGTCCTTAGGCAGACGGTAATTAGGAATACCATAACGAAGCATACCGCCCAAATGCTCTCTTTCTTCAAACACAACCACTTTATGTCCCATAAGTGAAAGGAAATAAGCTGCCGTAAGCCCTGAAGGACCGCCGCCGACTACAGCTACACTCTTGCCCGTAGCTACGTTGCACTCCGGAACAGCTACCTTGTCTGCCGCAATCTGGTCAACTGCAAATTTCTTAAGTCCTCTGATATTTACAGGACTATCAATAAGATCACGTCGGCACTTCTCCTCACACGGATGCTCACAAATAAAGGCACAGGCTGTCGGAAAAGGATTATCATGTCTGATAAGATTAATTGCATCGTCATAACGATTTTCACCAATGAGAGCAATATATCCCGGAATATCGACATTTGCAGGGCAGAAGGAAATACATGGAACCTTCTGACCGATTTCAGACTTACACCTGTGCTGATTAATGTGACTCATATATTCATCATTAAACAATTCAACACTCTGAAGAACAATATTGGCTGCTTCATAACCAATTGCACAATCTGCCGTATCCTGAATCATCCGGGCAAGCTCAACCATCTGGTTGAAGGTATCCTTATCTGCCTTACCATCCAGTATATCGCGCATCATGTTCTCAACCTGCTCAAGTCCGTCACGGCAAGGCACACATTTGCCGCAGGTCTGACTCCTTGCACTTTGAAGGAAGGACAGCTGCACGGCTATTGGACAGACCCCCGGTGGATTTGCCTTGACTCTCTTGACAAATTTATCAAGAAACTTAGCAGTCTTCTCATTCATTTCATTTTTCTGAATTACTTTCTCTGAGTACATGAAAACCTCCTTAACGTAATTGATTAAAACACCTCAACTCCACAGACATTCCAATCATAAATTATATAATCAAATATGCTATAATCATAACATATTTGTGCAATTTATACAACACATTAAGGCTCTTGAGTTTCCGTATTTTTTAAGCCTCAGTCCTTCCTTAATATATCCAGAGTATGAGCCGCCGCGCCGATAATATCCATTCTCTCACAGGTGGCGAGCTGATACTTCATAAATATCTCAAATTCCTCCTCGTCCAGCTGATTAAGATACTGCCTCATATAATTTGCAGGTCCGTCAGGTGATATTATCTTTATCCTATTCATTCCGGCAAGCTCATTAAGCCTGTCAATATCCTCGAGCCTTACGTAATCATACAGGTCTTCCTTTGAGGAAACGGTATGAAAATTCTCCGTAAGCCTGTTATCTTCAATACATTGCTTCAAATGCCCTTCCTTAAAGGCGTATGTTATCACACCATACTCATTCATAACATAAGCTGCAAATATTATTCCCCCGGGTCTGGTTATCCTCTTGGCTTCTGTCAAAGCCTTAACCTTCTCCTCCTGAAGAAATAAATGGTACATCGGTCCCAAAAGAAGTGTAACGTCATATTCATTATCAGGGTACTTTTTAAGATTAAGTGCATTTCCCTGCCTTGCAGCCACCTTGCTTTTTTTTGATTTAAGAATACCCAAATTATGCTTAACAAGCTCGACGGCATCCACATGATATCCTTCCTCGGAAAGCGGAACTGCGTAACGCCCCGTACCTGCGCCGATATCCATAATCTTTATGTCATGCTTTTGCTTTTTTGCTTCAAGCTGTGCCAATGCCCTGTGTATATAATGCATAGTGGTATTAAATTCAACACGTCCATGTCTTGAATCAAGTCTTTTTTCTTCGTTAAATTTATTGTAGTAGCTTTCCAGTTCCGTCATACTATTTTCTTGCACACTCCCCTGCTTCGCCCCTCATAATTTCAATTCCATGGGCAAGTGTCGGGAGAATATATTCAAGGCATTCCCTTACCGCCTTGGGGCTTCCCGGAAGATTGATAATAAGAGTCCTGTTGCGCATAACGCTGACTGCACGGCTTAGCATAGCACGCGGCGTAATGCTAAGACTGTATGCACGGATTGCTTCTGCAATTCCCGGCACATTTTGGGTTGCCGCACGCAGAGCAGCCTCAGGCGTATGGTCCCTTGGTGACAGACCCGTTCCTCCGGTTGTGAATACCACGTCCACACCTATTTCATCCGCCAGACGCACCATTTCCTCATAAAGCAGCTCCTCATCATCTGCCAGCACCTTAAGGCTTGCAACCTCATAGCCCTGTGCATCAATAATTTCACGGATGGCAGGTCCGCTTAAATCTTCACGTTCTCCGGCACTTGACTTATCACTTGCCGTAATTATTCCTGCCAGAAAACGTTTTTGCGTCACCAACTCCAGCTCATCCCCGACCTTAATCACACCGCCGTGAAGAACCTTTGCAAATACACCCTCTCTTGGCATAATACAGTCACCAACCATACGGAAAATCTCACACTCTGAGTGGCACTGTTTTCCAATCTGCGTAATTTCAAGTACAACGTCATTGCACTTAAAAATCGTTCCGACAGGGTAGGTTTTAAAATCAAAGCCTTTTACCAAAAGATTTTCTCCAAATGCCCCCTCTGCCACGTCTGCTCCTCTTGCACGGAATTTTTCAACCTCCTCAAAAGACAGAAGACTTACCTGTCTGTGCCAGTTTCCGGCATGTGCATCCTTCTCAAGTCCATAATTTTCAATAAATCTGCACTCACCTATATTTTGCTTTGCAGTTCCTTTTTTTTCACTGATACATACTGCAGCTATCTCACCCATTTTCTATCCTCCGATTTGTACCATTTTACGTTTATCCAAGTCCTCAAGCCCGGCTGCATTTGTAAAATTATGCGATTTGGGCTTTTCACTGACTGCCTTCATTATCTCATTTTTTATTTCCTCGTCCGATACTTTGCTGCGAAGCAAAGGTTTAAGCTCAAGGCCTTTGTCATAATGCAGGCAAAGCTTAAGCCCTCCTTCTGCCGTAAGACGGATTCGGTTGCACTCACTGCAGAACCTATGTGACATAGGGCTTATAAAACCGATTTTTCCCTTGAAACCCTCAAAATCATAATAATTTGCAGGCCCATTTCCGCGCTTTTCATAAGAAGGCTTGGCCTTACCGTAAACCGCCTCAAGCCTTGCCAGGATTTCATCCGAGGGTATACCGTGAAAATCCCTTCCGCAGCCGATTGGCATCAGTTCGATATAACGGACATCAACATTTTCGCGCTGTGCCAGTGATGCCACGCTCTCAATATCAGCTTCATTAAGCTCCCTGCATGGAACACAGTTAATCTTGGTGCCAAGCTTAAGACTTTGCGCCCTCTTTACCGCAGCCAGCACTTTTGCATATGCATCCGCACCCGTAATACTTTTAAAACGTTCTGAATTCAAGGTATCCAGACTGATATTTACCCCTGTCAGCCCTGCCTGCTTTAATTCCTGTGCCATATCAGCAAACAAAACTCCGTTTGTGGTTATGGCTATTTCTTCAATCCCCGGAATTTCATTAACATCCCTTATAAGCTTAACTAAGTTTTTCCGAACCAGCGGCTCTCCTCCGGTAAAACGGATTTTCTTAATTCCAAGCTGTGCCATAATTGACACTACCCTGTATATTTCTTCAAGTGTAAGCACTTCGTTATGTGATATCAATTCCACACCGCTTTGCGGCATACAATACCTGCACCTTAAATTACATTTATCCGTAACAGAAATTCTAAGGTAATCGATTAACCTCCCGTTATTGTCCATCATAGCTGTTTACCTGTTTCCCTGACAAAATGACCGCTTTTTCCACCGCTTTTTTCAACCAGATGTATTTCACTCATTTCCATGCCACGGTCGATTGCCTTACACATATCATATATTGTGAGTAAGGCTACGCTTACACCGGTAAGCGCCTCCATTTCAACCCCGGTTTTTCCTGATAATTTTGCCGTACAGATGCATTTTATGCTAAGGCTTTCCTCTTCCATTTCAAAATCAATGGTTACCTTGGTAAGCATTAACGGATGACACATAGGAATCAGCTCATAGGTCCTCTTTGCCGCCATAATTCCGGCAATTCTGGCAGTTCCCAAAACGTCTCCTTTTTTTGCAGTACCGTTTTTTACAGCCTCAAATACCTCAGTATTTACTTTGATTTTACCACTTGCCGTTGCAATTCTTTCTGTGACAGGCTTATCAGTTACATCAACCATAATCGCATTACCGGCACTGTCAAAATGTGTAAATTCTGCCATTGTCAATCCTCCTACCTATTTTCCGAAGCCGCAGTTCGGGAAATGACACACTTCACAGCCAAGACAAAGTCCGCCTTCTCCGTAATCACTCAAATCCTCCGGCTCTAATATTTCACCTGCAAGCACTCTTGGCAGCACCAAATCAAAAATCGTTCGTTTTGCATACATGACACAGCCGGGCAATCCCAGAATCGGTATCGTTTTACCGTCCTTTTCATAATATGCCAGCAAAAACATTGCTCCCGGAAGAACAGGTGCGCCATAGGAAACCACTCTTGCTCCGGATGCCTTAATTGCCCCCGGTGTTCTGTCATCAGGGTCCACACTCATGCCTCCGGTACAAACTACCATATCCGCACCAGCCTCTATGAAGGTTATTATTGCATGTACAATTTCTTCCTGATTATCATCACAAATCTTCTGTCCTATAATCTGAGTATCATACTCGGCAAGCTTACTTCGGATTACCGGACCAAATGCATCCTCAATCCTTCCCTTAAACACCTCACTTCCGGTTGTCACAATGCCAACCTTTGCCGGCTTAAACGGCAAAATGGAAAGCAGGGGTTCATCTCCCGCTGCCCGCTTTGCAGCCTGCATTTTTTCCTCCTCAATAACCAGAGGAATAATTCTTGTGGCAGCAAGCTTATCACCCTTTCTGACCGGAAAATTTCCATGAACCGTGGCAATCATCATCTCACCCAGAGCATTGACCGCATTTAATTTTTTTGTATTTATTTTAAGGAGCCCATCTGATAATGCTTTAATTTCGATTTTTCCCTCCTTGGGCTCACTGGCGCTCATTCCCTCATTTATACAGATATCCCTGAGAATCTGCGCGGCTTCATCCTCATGGAGTATCCCCTCTTTTTTCTCCCACACATACAGATTTTCCTTGCCAATGGATAAAAGCACCGGAATGTCCTCACTTGTTACAATATGTCCCTTTCTAAATACGGCATCCTTTATCACACCCGGAATAATTTGTGTGATGTCATGGCACAATACATGTCCCACAGCATCCTCTGTTCTGACTAGTTTCATTTATTTTACTCCAATCCAAAGTATTTTTTTACACATAAAAAAATCCCCTGCGTGTCATCAAGCCCGAATATCGGACAGCTTACCTCGCTTTGGGAAACTATGTCGGTTGCGATACATATCAGAGAATCAGGATTACAAATACTTTTTGAGGAAATTTCACGTCTTACGATTTCTATCTTGGGATAGTCAGAATTTTTCATTCCCTCTATGATAAGAATATCAACATCCTTGCATTTGCTTATCATTTCTTCAATTCCCACCGTCCGACATTCATTAACAGAAAAACGCGAGCCTGAAAAAATCGCACTGCAGGCAGCACCTGCTTCGCTAAAGCGCCACGTATCCGTTCCCTCAGGGTCCATAACATAATCATGTCCATCATGCTTTATCACGCCAACCGAGTAGCCTTCGGTAATGAACTCGTTTATAAGCCTGACTACAAGTCCTGTTTTCCCACTGTTCTTAACGGCGCTTACACAGAATACCAAAGGCAGAACCAGACGTTTATAATCATCCCTTGTATTAACATTTTTCACGATTTTCTTGTCAAAGCATGTCATTTCCAAACTGATGTATTTTGTTCTTACCGCATTTAAAACATTCATCAGGCGATACTGTCCATTTGCGATTAATTCCTCAATCACGCCAAGCATTTTCTTGGAATAAATAGCGCAGAGAGGATGAACGTGTTCTTCGTCCGTAAGGCAGAAGCAGTCGTAATCAGACGAAATAAATTCTACCATATAGGATACCAGTTCTTTTTTGATAAACGGCATATCCGCCGCACAAATAAATATATATTCCTCATTGGAATGTTTAAGAAGCTGATAAATGCCCTCTATCGGTCCTATGTCGGCATGCTCGTCATAAACAACGCGAAAACCTAATTCTTCATAAGTTCCCTTGGCAGCAGCAGAAATAAGCACCTCGTCAAAGGCACTAAGCTCATCTGTTATACAATCAATAAACTTTCGGTTATTTATTTGTAATAACGCCTTATTCTGTCCCATACGTGTGCTCCTGCCTCCGGCCAGCACACCTGCTCCAAGCTTTATGTTATTCATATAAATTCCTCATCAACAATAATATCGTAATTATACCATTACAAGGTGTAAAAACTCAAGTAAAATACCCTCTCCACATTTTGACGGCAAAATGGTATAATAATTTATACAAGGTGATTGCGAAGCTAAGGCGGGCTGCAGGCATATAGGTGCGATTATTCGGTACGTTTGCACTAAGAGTTCGCACGCAG
>CAYOHM010000047.1:0-14741 GCA_964403785.1 uncultured Alistipes sp. | reverse complement strand
GTCCTAGCTGGCTGTTAGGTGGGTTAATCCCTACAACTTATATATTAGGAGGAGAGTTTTTATGGCACATAAGGATGAAAAAAACAAAATAACAGGTGAGCAGAAGGATCAGTTCAGAAATGCATTGGCGTCAAGACAGATTGCAATAAGGGATGCAGGCCTTCCTGTGGTAGTGCTTATTGAGGGCTTTGGAGCAGCGGGCAAGGGCAGTGCTCTTGGCAGCATAATAAAGTTTATGGACCCGAGATTTTTCAAGGTTTATAATATGGATGTCGTAACAGAGGATGAGCTTAGAAAGCCTTTTTTATATCGTTATGCGGCTAAGCTTCCTAAGCAGGGGCAGTTTGCCTTCTTTGACGGCGGGTGGCTAAGCGATGTGACCAAGGAATACCTCCACGATGACCACAAAAAGCTTTACAGAAATAAGGTTGAGAGCATCAGGATATTTGAAAGACAGCTTCGCGATAACGGGTATCTTGTGGTCAAATTCTTTCTGGATGTGGACAGGCATGAGCAGAAAAAGCGTCTTGAACATCTTCTTTCAAAGAAGGACACTGCATTCAGAGTTACTGATGCAGATATTTGGGAAAATAAAAACTATGACAAATGCAGAAAGACATATTTTAAATTCATTGAGGAAACCAATACGCTGGCATGCCCGTGGCATATTATAACGGCTGATGACAAGGATGCGGTGGAATACCGTATGGCAAGTACCATTGTTTCGGCGATTGATGATGCAATAGCCAACCCGTGGACAGCCGAAATCCAGCCGAACAGGTTTGAACTGACAAAGACAGTTAAGCTGGCCGATATTGAACTTAAGAGCAAGGTACTTAGTGAGGAAGAATACAGAAAGAGATTAAAGGAGTGCCAGAATAAGCTCAGCAGTCTTCATAACAAGCTTTACCGCAGGAACATTCCTGTAATAATTGCATATGAAGGCTGGGATGCCGCCGGAAAGGGAGGCAATATCAAGCGTATCGCGTCAGCACTTGACCCAAGAGGATATGAGGTGCTGCCGATTGCAAGTCCGACACCTGAAGAAAAGGCGAGACATTTCCTTTGGAGATTCTGGACAAGGCTGCCAAGAACCGGACATATTGCGATATTTGACCGGACATGGTACGGAAGAGTGATGGTGGAAAGACTTGAGGGTTACTGCTCTGAAAATGACTGGCAGAGAGCCTATAACGAGATAAATGAATTTGAGAAGGAGCTTAGCGACTGGGGAGCAATCATTATTAAGTTCTGGGTTCAGATAGATAAGGACACTCAGCTTGAGCGTTTTACACTGCGCCAGAACACTCCGGAAAAACAATGGAAGATTACGGACGAGGACTGGAGAAACCGCGAAAAATGGGACCTTTATGAAAGTGCCGTCAACGAAATGATAGCAAAGACAAGCACTGAATTCGCGCCATGGCATATCCTTGAGTCAAATGACAAGAAATACGCGCGTATTAAAGCACTTGAAATTGTGATTGACGAGATTGAGAAAAGACTGTAACCTTGATATAGTCTTTTGATTTGAATTCAATCTGCCAAACGTAATATAAAGCTTTATTTTGATACATTTTTATAAAGGAATGAAGCATATCAACAAATAATACCGCTGCGAAAAAAGCGGCAAAAATATAAATGCCGGTGGAGTCAATCCTTAAGAAAAAGCCCATCATCGGATTCCAGAATCTGCCCATAAAAATAGTGATTGCCGTGGCAAAAAGAAATGTAGTGGGAATGCTGGTGTACTTTGTTATGTGAAGAGGAATCCAGCTGTAATTCCAGTAATTTATGTGACAAATGTGCTCTACTGCTGTTCCCAGAGTTATCTCGCCAAGCATCACGATTATGGAGGCAGAAATAAAATATTTCACATCATGTGTACCATCAGGAATACCGATTATAAGGTAAAGAGCGATTGCTGTCAGACCATATCCGAACAGGAAGGGCAAGGTCATATTGCGGTTATCGATAGTGTGCTTCGTCAGAAACAGCCAGATATTTTCTGTTAGGAATCCGATAAAGGATACAGCAATAACCATAAGGCATGCGGCACCAAAAGTTTTTATAGTCATTTTAAATCACCGTCCGTAAATTTTTAAAGTTTGTGTATTTTTGTTGGGTTTCCGTATTTTTTATTTTATGAAGCTGTGCTTCATAGAACCATAAAATAAAAAAATACGGAAACTCAACTGTATATTTAGTATTGATTTATTATATAGATGTATATTATTATATAAATGTAGAATTATCTATGGGTAATTTGGGGTAAATTGTTGCTTAATATACAATTAATTTTAAAATGTGTAATGAAATTACGGGGAAAGGCTGGCGGGCTGTAATGGAGAAAGAGACGGACAGGAGAATACGAAAGACTAAGAAAGCCATTCAGGATGCTCTTATTGACTTAATATGTGAAAAGGAATTAGAACGTATAACGGTAACGGAGCTTGTAGAAAGGGCGGATGTCAACAGAAAGACCTTTTACAATCATTACAATGATGTCTATGATGTTGTCGATGATATGGAAAAACAGCATGTTGATAAATTTTTTGACAGTGTGAAGAAAAACGGAATAAAAAAATACGCCAAAGAGCCCAATTTGTTGATGCACGAAATAATAAACGAAATCAAGGATAACAGGGAGATGTATGTCCTGCTTGTGAATTCCGGTGATAAATCGAGATTCATAAGCAAAATCATTGCGGAGGAAAAAAAGATTCTGTCAGAGGTATATGACGGAATGGGTACACAGTATGACGAGGAATGGACGGAGTATTTTCTTAATTTCTGGGCGTCCGGTACAATGTCGGTTTTTGAAAGCTGGATGAAGTCCGACAAAAAACGGCCAATAGAGGATGTGGCACTGTTTTTTGATTCGTTTTTAAAGGGACTTAAAAATCTATGGTTTACAGAAGAAACAGAGTAATGAATTATAATTAGGAGGATGAATATGAAAGTCGGTTTCGACAACGAAAAATATTTAAAAATGCAATCAGAGCATATCAGAGATCGCATTGCAAAATTTGATAATAAATTGTATCTGGAATTTGGCGGAAAGCTGTTTGATGATTACCATGCATCAAGGGTTCTGCCGGGATTTAAGCCTGATTCAAAGCTGCAGATGCTGCTTCAGTTAAAAGACCAGGCAGAAATTGTTATAGTAGTCAGTGCGGAGGATATTGAGAGTGGCAAAGTCCGCGGCGATTACGGCATTACATATGATATGGATACGCTGCGCCTTATTGATGCCTTTAAGGGTGTGGGATTGTATGTCGGCAGCGTCTGCCTTACCAAATATGCAGCACAGCCACAGGCAGAAAATTTTGAAAGAAAGCTTGCTGATTTGGGTATTAAGTCATACAGGCATTATAAGATTCAGGGATATCCAAATGATGTGGCAAGAATTGTCAGCGACGAAGGATATGGAAAAAACGATTATATTGAAACCTCAAGACCACTTGTGATTGTTACTGCGCCGGGTCCCGGAAGCGGCAAGATGGCTACCTGTCTTTCACAGCTCTATCATGAGCATAAGCGGGGAATTAAGGCGGGATATGCTAAGTTTGAGACCTTCCCTATATGGAATCTTCCTTTAAAACATCCTGTAAACCTTGCTTATGAGGCGGCAACGGCGGATCTTAATGACCTTAATATGATTGACCCGTTTCATTTGGAGGCATATGGAACGACAACCGTAAATTATAACAGAGATATTGAGATTTTCCCTGTACTTAAGACAACATTTGAAATGATTTCGGGGGAGAGCCCATATAAGTCACCTACGGATATGGGTGTAAATATGGCAGGCAACTGTATTATTGATGACGAGGCCTGCGCCGAGGCGTCAAGACAGGAAATATTAAGAAGATATTACAGTGCACTTTGCCAGAAAAGGATTCATGGTGAGACAAAGGATGACCTCTATAAGCTGGAGCTGTTAATTAATCAGGCTAACACCTCAACGGAGCAGCGCAAGGTAGTTGCAGCGGCACTTGAGATAGAGGAACGGACAAAAAGTCCGGCAATGGCTATTGAGCTCCCTGACGGAAGGATTATCACAGGCAAGACGAAGGCTCTTCTCGGTGCGGCCTCAGCAATGCTTTTAAATGCCTTAAAGGCATTCGCGGATATAGATATGGATATTTACCTTGTTGCAGCGCAGGCTATTGCGCCAATCCAGAAGCTTAAAACGGAGTATTTGGGAAGCGTAAACCCAAGACTTCATACGGACGAAATCCTTATAGCCCTTTCAACCTCGGCGTCGACGGATGAAAAGGCAGCCCTTGCACTCAGCCAGCTGCCAAAGCTCAAGGGGTGTGACGCGCACTCAACGGTTATTCTGTCATCAGTTGACAGTGACCTGTTAAGAAAACTCGGAATCCAGCTTACATGCGAGCCTAAGTATGAAGAAGAGGAAAGGCTGTATCATAAGAAATAGTATCAAAGGACTTCTAATCAGGACACAAAAAGTTCACAAAAATTATTAGCACTCACTCTTGACGAGTGCTAATAATAGTGATATAACTGATATAGAACAAAGGAGGAGGAAAGAAAATAGTAAATTCTTCCCGAACATCCCCGGTTCCAATAACATATTATATATTTTTATAGGAAAAGGAGCGATGACTTATGATGACACCTGGATTTTTTGGAGAAAACTTATTTGATAGTTTATTTGATGACTTTTTTGATTTCCCAGCATTTGATGACAGAGAAATTGAAAAAGCTCAGAAGAAGCTTTACGGACGCCATGCATCTAATATGATGAAGACGGATGTGCAGGAGCATGATGACCACTATGAAGTAGATATGGATTTGCCTGGATTTAAGAAAGATGAGATTTCTTTGGAGCTGAAGGAGGGTTATCTGATAATCAGTGCAGCAAAGGGTCTTGATAAGGATGAAACGGAGAAAGAAAGTAAAAAGTTTGTACGCCGTGAGCGTTATGCAGGCAGCCTTAGCAGGTCCTTCTATGTAGGTGAAGATATCAGGCAGGAGGACATTCATGCAAAGTATGAAAGCGGTGTATTGAAGCTCTCCATTCCTAAAGCCGAGGAAAGAAAGCCACAGGTTGATGAGCACAAATATATTGCAATTGAGGGCTGATGATTTTTAACAGCCCCGTGCGCCGGATAGTAAAAAGACCTTCCCAAAACGGATGTGCAGTCCGTTTTGGGGAGGTCTTTTCTTTTTACTTAATCAGAAAAGGTTGTGTTCTGACTATAAATCGTATATACTATATAATAAATCAAATGGTGCATAAGGCGGAGGGAACACCCGGCTGCAGGGACAAGTGCAGCAAGCAGGTGCTGAAATGGGGAAAAATAAGCATAATTTAAATATAAAAAATAAAATATTAAGGGTTCTGTATAACTTTCAATATGTGATAGTGGTACTGATTGTGCTGGTACTGCTTTCATCAACACTTTATTTTTATCAATCCTTGAAGGAAAAGCTGTTTGCAGAGAGGCAGAGTCATTTAATTGAGCTGACCCAGAAGGTTTCGGAGATAATCGATGCCAAAATTGATGAGGACCAAAATCGGACAGATTCCGCCAAAAGTCTTCTGGAGCATATGGCTGATAAGGATGATGAGGATTTGCAGTCCATGCTTGCAGATATATCCGAGCTGCTGGAGCTGGAGGAGGGCGTTATATTTGCCATTGATGACTGGGGAAAATATTACAGCTCGGAACAAAAAACAGGATATTGGGAGAATCTAAAGGACCTTGCAGTACAGAATGTAAGACCACAGGTGCGTGAGCTGGATGTGTTCGGCGAAAATCAGGCGTGTATGGTATTCTTCCGCCAGCTGGATGAACCTAAGATTATGAAGGATAAGGAAGACAGCATAACTTATGTGGCAGTAGCAATACCGATGAGCGTTATGGAAGATGCTTTTTCAATGTCCGTATTTGACAATGAGTGTTATACGTATCTTGTGGATAAAAACGGGCGCAGGCTTTACAAGAGGAATATGCAGGAAAGCCTGATTCAGAATGTCAATGTGCTGGCGGCACTTGAGGAAGAAGAGTTCCTTATGGGCGGAGATTTTGAAAACCTTACGCAGGCTATGGAGAACAGGGACGCTTTGTGTCTGGAGTTTAAATTTAATGAACAGAAGGAAAACTATTTTGTGTCGACGGTGCCCATAAGTGATTCGGACTGGACGGTTTTTATGTTTGTTCCGACCAAAATAATAGGCGCATACACCAACAGTGTATTAAATATGGTAATAAAATATATTGCCGGAATTGCCATTGTCTTTTGCATAATTTGTACAGTTATGATTTATTTAGCAACTGTTGAAAAGGGCAATAAAGTGCTGATGCGCCAGCAGGAAGAAAACAATAAGCTTCTGGCAGAGGCAGCGCAGGAAGCGAGAAAATCCAATTCAGCCAAAAGTGAGTTTCTCTCCCGTATGTCGCATGATATAAGGACACCTATCAATGGTATTATCGGAATGACGGATATTGCAATAAAAAATGCAGATAATCAGGAGAAGGTGAAGGATTGTCTTGGCAAGGTAAGAAAGGCATCGGAGCATTTGATGATGCTGGTAAATGATGTGCTGGATATGAGCAGCATTGAAAGCGGCAATCTTGTGATTGCACATGAACACATGGATATCAGAAAGCTGATAGGAAATTGTGTTTCTATAATCGAGGGTCAATTAGTAGCAAAAGACATTGAATTCAAACAGGAAATTGCGGATTTGAAGCATCCTTTCCTGTTTGGAGATGAATTGCATCTGCAGCAGGTTTTTATAAATATTTTGGGAAATGCGATAAAATTTACACATGAGGGCGGCAGCATTACGATGCGTGTTACGGAGCTGTCGGCTGAGGATGATAAAGCGCTGTACCGCTTTGAATTTATTGATACGGGCATAGGTATGAGCGAGGCATTTCAGACAAAAGTTTTTGAAAAATTTGCCCAGGAGCATGGCGAAAACCGTACGAATTATACCGGAACAGGCTTGGGAATGGCTATCACCAAGCAGTTTGTTGAGAAGATGGGCGGAACGATTTTTGTGCAGAGTACCCAGGGAAAGGGAAGTACCTTTACGGTGGAGCTTGCATTTGAAATAGACACCGAAAATCAAGGTAAAATGCAGGAATACGAAAGCTGGAGCCTTGAAGGGCTGAGAGTGCTGCTGGTTGAGGATAATGAGCTTAATATGGAAATTGCAAAGGAGATTCTTGAGGATGAGGGAATGACTGTTGCAACCGCAGAAAATGGTGAAATTGCCGTACAGCTCTTTAACGAATCCGCAGAGGGTACCTATGATGTTATATTAATGGACGTGATGATGCCGGTTATGAATGGTTATGATGCAGCAAGGAATATCAGAAATTCAAACCATCCGCAGGCAAAGCGCATACCGATTATCGCAATGACCGCGAATGCCTATGCACAGGATGTACAGGCTTCATTTGACGCAGGAATGGATGCACATATAGCAAAGCCGGTTGACCGCAAACAGCTCTTCTCAACCTTGAAAAGGTTCAGCAAGGCTGATACAGCGTCATAGTCAGGTGATTTTGAAATTACGGGAGGATTTTATGAGGAAAACGAGATTGTTGTCAGGCGTTGCAGCTTTGATTTTATTGTCAGCACTTACGGGCTGCACACAGAGTGCAAAGCTGCCTCAGGGAGCTTATGAGAATGAAATATTGACTACTACACCGGTAGCTCAGGATAAAACCCTGATTACAATAAGAGTTGAGAATAATGTGTGTCAGACAAATCCGCTTGAACAGGTACTTGAGGAAGAATTTCCGGATGTGGATTTCGTGCTTGTGCATGACGGCTCGATAAACTCAATGCAGACGATTAAGTCGAATCTTAAGTCGGGAGTTGAATGTGACATTATATTATCCAGAAGACTTTCTACTGTGTCGGATATTGCAAAGGATTACCTTTTGGATTTGTCAACCGAGAATTATGTGGATAACTATTATCTGACTGCTATCGACAGCTGTACAAATGAGGATGGCAAACTGTATTATCTGCCTGGTCCATCGGATTTTTATGGAATTGTCTATGATAAAACTCTGTTTTCACAGTATGGCTGGCAGCCTGCACACAGTTATTCGGAATTTAAGCAGTTGATAGAAACAATCAGTCAGGAAAGTGATTTGCAGCCGCTTCAGCCGACCATTATGTATCCGGATATGTTTTCGATTTTGTTTAATACATATGGTTATGAGGAGGCATTTGGCGGAATTGAGAATTTCCGCTGGCTTATGAAATATCAAAATGGTTCTCAGTCCATGGTGGGACATATGGAGAACGCAGTGGATAAATTTTTAAACTTGTTTAATGATGGGATTTTGTCTGTTGAAGACCTTAATATGACACCGCTGCAGCGCAGTAATATGCTCTATGTGGACCATACTGCGGCGATGACGGTTGAAAGCCAGAATGCCATAATCTACTCTAAAACCTTTGCACAGGCAGGCGGGGCGCAGTATCATGAGGTTGCGATGATGCCGTTCTGGACATCCGATGAGGAGGACAGTGATTATCTTTATGCGGTACCAAGCTATTATATGGCAATCAACAAACAGTCGGCGCAGGAAAGTAAGAGTAAGAAAAGACTGCTTCTGGATGTGCTGGGATACCTAAGCTCCGTGGAGGGACAGAAAAAGCTCCTTGATGGCAGCCTTCAGATATCCAGTGTTAAAGGAGTGGAAATGGAACAAAGTGATTTCTGTGAAGAGGTCGCTGATACTTTAAATGCGGGTCGGGTGATAAATGCCTTTTATTATGCCGCCGGTGAGGATAACAAACAGGTGGAGAGGCAGATGCTTGAAACCTTTGCCGATATGCAGCAGGGTAAACTGAGCGTGAGGGATTGGCTGCTATTGGCTGACAGTGCAAGGGATGACTTCCTGTCGGAAACAAAAGCCGCAGAAGAGGTCTATGGTCAGGTAAAAACCACTATGACCAAGCTGGAGAGCGCGTATACCGTAGCCCAAATGTACCGTTCCATGACCGGTGCACAGATTGGTATCTGTCTTGGAGGTGCATATCGAAACGGAACCAACGGATATTTTTATCAGGGTGACATTACTGATGCTTCACTTGAATGTATTAACCCTAATAAGGAGCCGTCAAGCGAATTAAAGGATGCGATGGAGGAAAAAATTGTTGTCGCTTCCTTAAGCGCAGAACAGATTATAGGTATTTTAAACAGTGTTGAAAATATATATGATACCAAGGGAGAATACCCTTATTATGTAGCTTCGGGGCTTAATGTCATCTTTAACCCATGGGCGGATGAGGGAGAACGCGTGTTGTCCTGCACACTTTTGGACGGCAGCGAGCTTGAAGCAGGTAAAACCTATGAAGTAGCCTATTTTAACGGCTCGATTTCTGATTCCTCCATACATCCTGAACGTGCACTTTCGGGAACATGGAAGGAAAATTTCCTGACATGGCTTGGTCAAAATGGCGGAGTACTGGAAAGACCGGATATGACGCTTGAGTTGATTTATAACCTTCAGTAAACTAAGCTGTTGTAAGCTGTTGTAAGCCAAAAATATATTGAAGAAGTAAGGAAAAACGTGTTACAATAAACTAGAGTATTTAACAGTTAACAGTAAGATAAAGGTCAATTTGGTCTTTGGACAAGGGGGCAAATATGAACACAGAAAAGATTATGTATATAATTGATGAGGAATACCACATTCTTTATCGAAATAAAATGTTTCGGGAGCACTATCCGGCAATAGAGTGCGGAGAAATTTGTTACCGTGCGTTGGGAGGCTTGGAGCATACCTGTGCGCATTGTCCACTGGACAAGAATAACAAAAGAAACAGTTTTTATAATGTCGCTACCGGTGAGTGGGTAAATGCACAGGAAAGCGAGCTTGAATGGGAAGGCAAAGAAAACTGCCATGCACTGTTCTGCAAGGTATGGAAGGGTGATGCAACTGCGAAAGGCAGGGAGCATATTGAGGAGGATAAGGAGCTTGTGACAGAGCTTGTATCCGCCAACGAGCAGGCAGTCAATGATATGCGCCGGATTCAGAAGCATCTTGAAAATAAAAATCTGCAGAAAAATGAGATAATTATGGCGCTGAGCCGTGAGTATGGCAATGTATATAATGTGAACCTTGATGATGGTACGTTTGAGATATACAGACTTAACGGATATGTGGCACAGACGGTATCGGATGCTCTGCACAGTGACGGCAGCAGATTTAGCCTTTGTATTGATACATATATCAGCAGCTGTGTATATGAGCCGGACCGAGATGCGTTAAGACAGGCGCTTAGCGTTGAGAATATCAGGAAGGAGCTCGCGGATAAGGACTCTTTTGTGTGCAATTACCGTACCTGCAGAGGGGATGCCGTACTTTACTATCAGGTGAAGTGTGTACGTGTGCATGCAGGAGAAAGGATTGACAGGGTAATTCTAGGCTTTTGCGATGTCGATGCACAGACTCGTGTGGAAATGGACAAGAAACAGATGCTTGTTGATGCACTCGCACAGGCAGAGAACGCCAATCGTGCCAAGACGATATTCCTTAACAATATGTCACATGACATTCGCACACCAATGAATGCAATCATAGGAATGACAACGGTTGCAGCTATGCACATTGATGAAAAAGACAGGGTTATGGACTCGCTGAATAAGATTATGATTTCAGGCAAGCAATTGCTGGGAATCATTAACAGTGTGCTGGATATGTCCAAGATAGAGAGTGGCAAAATCAACCTGAATGAAGAAGAATTTAATCTGGCTGATTCAGTGGATGCACTGGTTAATATGTTTCATCCGCAGACGTCCTCCAAGAATATTGATTTTGAGGTGCATATTGCACAGCTTGAGCATGAAAATGTAATCGGTGATGCACAGCGTCTTTCACAGATATTCAATAATATTTTGGGTAACTGTGTCAAGTATACGCATAAGGGCGGAACAATTTCCATAGATATCAGAGAGAAAAGGTCAGATATTACAGGAATGGGATGCTTTGAATTCGTATTTGCTGACACGGGTATTGGCATGAGTGAGGACTTTATCGGCAGAATCTTTGAACCGTTTGCACGTGCCAACGATTCGGACATTAATAAGACGGAAGGTACGGGACTCGGAATGCCTATTGCCCTTAATGTGGCAAGACTTATGGGTGGTGATATTAAGGTTGAAAGTGAGCTTGGCAAGGGCTCGGTATTCACTGTGACGATTTATCTTAAGATTAATAATGTCACAGAGGAAGATATACATATGCTTGCAAGCCTGCCCGTTCTTGTTGCGGATGATGACGAGGTGGCATGCCAGAGCGCGTGTGAGATACTGGATAGCCTTGAAATGCGTGCAGAGTATGTTTTGAATGGTGATGATGCAGTTAAGAGGGTTTGTGAAGCTCATCAGTCGGATGATGATTTCTCACTTGTGATTCTTGACTGGAGAATGCCGGGAAAGGACGGACTGGAAACTACCCGCGAAATCAGGCATATACTGGGAGATGAGATACCAATCATTATTTTATCGGCATATGACTGGAGTGAAATTGAACAGGAGGCAATAGCCGCCGGCGTCAGTGCCTTCATCGAAAAGCCATTATTTAAAACCAGACTTACTCACGTTCTAAAAGAAGTAATAGAAAGAAAATCCCCGGACTGCAACGAAAAAAACAACAGTCTGGAGCGAGTAGAGCAGCGTTATGACGGCAAAAGGGTGCTGCTGGTGGAGGATAATGAGCTCAATGCCGAGATAGCCAAGGAATTATTGCAGCTCTTAGGTCTTGAAGTAGATGTGGCATATGACGGTGAAAAGGCCATAGAAAAGATTGCTGAATGTGATGCAGGGTATTACAGCCTGATTTTTATGGATATACGGATGCCCGGTATGAACGGATATGAAACAACCATTGCAATCCGGAGTATGGAACGGGCAGACCTGAAAACAATACCGATTGTCGCTATGACTGCCGAAGCCTTTGTTGATGATGTCAATAGAGCGCATGACGCAGGAATGAATGGATATATTTCCAAACCGATTGATATTACCAAATTAGAAAATACTATTGAAAAATTTATTAATGGTATTGCAAAGCAGCAGGGACAAGAATAACTTGTTCCTGTTATTATGTTCGATAAGAAGATTTTAATGGAGTGTAATGAAATGAAAACAATTTCTTTTGAAGAATTGGAAAAAATTAGTGATAAAAAGATAATAATTGATATCAGGCAGAAGGAAGCCTTTTCTAAGGAGGCTTACCCGCAGGCGGTAAATATTCCGCTTATGCAAGTTTTAAATGAGGAGGATGAGCCGGACGTCATACGTGAAAAGGTTGTGCAGGCAGTTAAGGATGCAGTGCCTGAGCGCGATACTCCGTTATTTCTGTACTGTAATGTAGGTGAAAAAAGCGAGGATGCGGCAGAGTTCTTGGAAATGGCAGGATATGAAGCATACAGCCTTGACGGCGGATATCACGCATACCTGCGTTTGAAGCTCAGCAGGATGCTTGAGCAGGACGAGCTGTCAAATGAAAAGTGCAGCAAGGTTGAAAAAAGCATTGTAAAGAAATTTCATGGGGAAATATGGCGTAATTTTACCAAGGCTATTAATGAATATGAGCTCATCAAGGACGGAGATAAAATTGCGGTATGCATTTCGGGAGGCAAGGATTCCATGCTTATGGCAAAGCTCTTTCAGGAGCTTTCACGCCACGGAAAAAATAATTTTGAAGCGGTTTTTCTTGTGATGAACCCGGGATATAATGATATAAATTATCAAACCATAGTAAATAATGCCAAATTATTACAGGTACCGATTACCGTATTTAAAACGGAGATTTTTGACATTGTGGCAGAACAGGAGGAATCCCCATGTTATCTTTGTGCCAGAATGAGAAGGGGGCATTTGTACAGTAAGGCAAAAGAGCTTGGCTGCAACAAGATAGCTCTGGGACATCATTTTGATGATGTAATTGAAACAATTCTTATGGGTATGATGTATGGCGGACAGATTCAGACTATGATGCCTAAGCTGCACAGCACGAGCTTTGAAGGAATGGAGCTGATACGCCCTATGTACCTGATTCGTGAAAAGGATATCATCCATTGGAAGGACTATAACGGCCTTACTTTTATTAACTGTGCCTGCCGTCTGACAGAAAGCTGTGCTTCATGCGGAGGAACTGAAAAGGGCTCTAAAAGAGCTGAAATAAAAGAGCTGATAAAAGAGCTTTCGCAGAAAAGTCCGTTTATCGAAAAAAATATATTCCGAAGTGTGGAAAATGTCAATTTAAACACGATTATCTCATATAAGTCGCAGGGAAAGGTGCATCATTTTTTGGATGATTATGACAGGTAGGAGTGCGTTTAAGACGGTTTACAGGTGTGATTATGAGGCCTGCTCTCCTTCCATTTGGTATAGCAGTTATCCGATAAGGGTAACCGTTATACCATTTTTTTATGTAATTCTAAATCAAAAATCCGGTAACGAGTCCTTTTTATGGTACAAGTAGGTGTGTTATAATGTATTTAGATAGGAAGTTGAGTGTATAAAAAAATACAAGGAGATTGGATAATGGATAAAGAAAGTTCAAGATTGGATAATGAAATTGAAAGAGCAGAAAACGGAGAGTTGCAATCAATGTATCGTGTTGCAGAATATATCATGTATGAAGATTATACATTTCGAAGAGAACCCCAAATGCTTGAAAAAGCGGAACAGTATTTTCTACGGTGTGCAGAAATGGGAAATACACATGCAATGATAAACCTTGCAGCATTATATATGGGTGAGGGAGGTCATAAAGTAGATAAGGACGAGGCCTTCAAATGGTACGAAAAGGCACTTGATGGAGGAAATGTAGAGGCATATACATTTCTTGGGAATTTTTGTAAATATGATCATCTTGAGGATGGAAGTCCAGTACTGAGTAAGGAGCCAGAAAGGCTTCGCAAGGCTCTGGATTACTTTGAAGAAGGGGCAAGTTATGACATACCCAACTGTATGTATGAAGTTGCTGATTTTTATAGGAAGGGTGTTTGTATTGAAAAAAACGAAAGAAAAGCATTCGAACTCTATCTAAAGGCATACCAGATAATCACTCGAGTAGGTAATGAAGAAAATTGGATTAAAAATATTGACTATGGAGATGTTTGTTATAGGTTGGCAAAATGCTATCATTATGGAAATGGAACAGATATTGACTTGTTAAAGGCAAAAGAATTGCTTCAAAGGGCAAGAGTGGCATATAAGTATTGGTATGATAGGGGAGATAACTGTGCATCTGCCTGTATGAAATATGCTGAGGAAGAGTGGCAAAGAATAATACATGAAATTGACTATGCGGCATTTTCATAGAAAATTCATTTGCGCAAGGTTGGGGCTGGGGGTATAATAACCCCGAGGCTGTATGCCTTTTGCAGATTATGATTGGAATACAAAGGGAGGTATAAATGGGAAGGCAAAGAAGATATGATAAGCATTGTACTGCTGGGATTATAAATGAACTTCCAGAACATGATGGAGAGTATGAGTTGCACAGGTTGTTAGGAGCATAGCTGTCAAAAAGCCTTAAACAGAACGAAAAGCTAAACATTATTGGAAACGAGTACGATATTCCATTAGAAGATTAATTCAGGAAGGGCTTACAACGTCCGGTGGATGTTGGCTTTAAGCCGACCGGAGCGTAAGCGGAGAAAGGGGAAGTATGTGCAACCTTAGTCAGGGTATTGTAGAGGATACAGAGGAAAGAATT
>CAYOHM010000046.1:0-15444 GCA_964403785.1 uncultured Alistipes sp. | reverse complement strand
ATTCTTGTGCAAAATTACCATATCACTTTGTGATATGTACCTTAAAATAAAAAATGCGGAAACTCAATTTAAAACTCCCTTGTGTATTAATAATACCAAGGGAGTTTTAACAAATGATTAACAATTTATTAAAAATTTATAAAACTATTGTGCTAATTCTTTCTTGAATGTAGATACAAATTCTTTTGCAGCGCCTGCCTTATAGTTGTTTTCTTCCATCAGCCTGATAAATGCCGTGCCGACGATTGCGCCGTCAATTATATCGCGCAGCGGTTCTACGTCTGCTGCCGACCTGATACCAAAGCCCATCATAACAGGGAGCTTGGATACTGCCTTGACCTCTGAAAGATAGTTTCTTATATTTTTATGGAAATTAGCGCCCTTACCGGTTACACCCATCTGTGACACGCAGTATACAAAGCCTCTTGCATTTTCAAGAATCATAGGAACCCTCTGCTTTGAAACAGGTGACACAAGCTGAATCTGAATGAGTGAATCCTGATTTTTAAGGCACTGTGCGAGCTCACCCTGTTCTTCAAACGGAAGGTCGGGGACAATGACGCCGTCCACGCCTGCTTCTATACATTTATTTACAAAATTTTGAACGCCGCAGCTATAAATTGTGTTGTAGTAAAGCATAAATACAATAGGAACCTCACAATCCTTTCGGATTTCCTTCATTGCATCAAAACACATTGAAAGATTTGTTCCGTTTTGAATTGACCTGTACGAAGCGTCCTGAATTACAGGGCCGTCGGCCACAGGGTCCGAAAAAGGAATACCCAGCTCTATTACATCAATTCCTGCCTCATACTGTGCCTTAACGATTTCAACCGTCTTATCCATATTCGGAAGACCGGCTGTAATATATGTGATTAATGCTTTTTTACCTTCATTGCGGAGTTTTTCCATTCTTTCTTCTATACGGTTCATTATTTGTTGGTCTCCTCTCCATTTAAATATTTTTGCACTGTATTTACGTCCTTATCACCACGGCCTGAAAGACAAACAACAATTATGTCATCCTTCTTCATGGAAGGAGCAATCTTAAAACAATGAGCAAGCGCATGTGCACTCTCAATCGCAGGAATTATTCCCTCAAGCTTGCAGAGCTCAAGGAGTGCGTCCATTGCTTCGCTATCAGTAACTGACACATACTCAGCTCTCTTGCTGTCTCTAAGATAGGCATGCTCAGGACCTACACCCGGATAATCAAGACCTGCAGAGATTGAATGTGCAAGCTCAATATTGCCATTGTCATCCTGCAGAAGATATGACTTCATTCCGTGGAGAACTCCCGGTCTTCCCAATGCCATGGCACTGGCATGCTTTCCTGTCTCGATTCCGAGACCTCCTGCCTCAACGCCGATAAGCTTCACATCCTTCTCATCAATAAAATCTGCAAACATACCGATGGAATTTGAACCACCGCCCACACATGCCATTACTACATCAGGAAGTCTTCCCTCCTTCTGAAGAATCTGTTTTTTAGCCTCAACAGAGATAACCTTCTGGAATTCCTTTACCATTTTAGGATATGGGTGCGGACCAACTGCAGAACCTATTATATAGAAGGTATCCTCCGCCTTTTCCGCCCATGTACGGATTGCCTCATTCGTAGCATCCTTAAGTGTGGAGCTTCCGGTTGTTACGCTCTGAACCTTTGCTCCGAGCATTTTCATACGAAATACATTAAGTGCCTGACGCTCGATATCCTCAGCACCCATATATACCGTACACTCCATATTGAATAAGGCAGCACCTGTTGCCGTTGCCACGCCATGCTGGCCTGCTCCGGTCTCGGCAATTACCTTTGTCTTACCCATACGCTTTGCAAGCAAAATCTGGCCTATAACATTATTAATCTTATGTGCTCCCGTGTGGTTAAGGTCTTCTCTCTTTAAATAAATCTTCGGACCGTATTTTTGTGTTAAGCGCTCTGCAAAGTAAAGCGGTGTCTCACGTCCGACGTATTCCCTAAGATAATAATTATATTCCTCGATAAACTTTGGATCTTTGATTGCCTCATCAAATGCCTTTTCAAGCTCCGCCAAGGTGTTCATAAGTGATTCCGACACAAACTGACCACCAAATTCACCATAATAACTATTTTTCATTTTATCCTCCTATACCGCATTTCTGACTGCCGCAGCAAATGCATTTATCTTTTCAGGGTCTTTGCCCTTAAATTCACCTTCATATTCTACCCATGAGCTTACATCCACAATGTCCGGTGCAACCTCCATAACGGCTTTTTTTACATTATCCGCAGTCAGGCCTCCGGCAAGCATTAACAGCTTATCCTTTCTGTCAAATTTTTTTAAAACCGACCAGTCAAAGGTTTCTCCGTTTCCCGGTATCTTGCCATCAAAAACAACTGCGGCTATCCTGTCGTCCGAAATTACTTCCTCGGTTTCAAGCGAATTTTCTATATTGTAGGCTCTAAAAACCGGAAGCCTTACAGCTTTTTTAACATCATCAGGGAAGCTGCCGTGAATCTGAATATAATCAAAGCCCGTATTCCAAATCGCCTCCACCTGTTCTATCGTCGGCGATACCGTAACTGCCACCGTCTTTATATCCGGCGAGCCTTCCTTCAGCCTTGCCATGATTTCCTGAGCCCTTTCTAATTCCACATTGCGCCTGCTCTTTGGGAAAAAAACTACAAAGCCTGCAAAATCCACTCCTGCATTCGTTAAGTACTCTGCCTCCTGCATCCTTGTAATTCCGCATATTTTTATCATAGGTTTCTTAATGGCTGCCATCGTATACCTTCTTCCAATGTAATGCAAGTTCACGCGGATTCTCGGATTCCATAAAAGCACGTCCTATAAGAAGTGCATCAACGCTGCTTTTTTTAAGAAGCTCTATATGCGCATCCTGTGTAACACCGCTTTCCGATACGAGAACCTTACCCTGTGGTACCATTTGTGCAAGCCTGCTCGTGGTATCAAGGTCTATCTCAAAGGTTTTAAGGTTGCGGTTATTTATTCCGATAATCCTGACATCCAGCTTTAACATCCTCTGCATTTCCTGTTCATCATGAACCTCACACAAAACGTCCATTCCAAGACTGTAAGCAAGGTCATACAAATGCTTAAAGGTCTCATCATCAAGAATCGCTGCAATAAGAAGTATTGCATCTGCGCCGATAACCTTTGCCTCGTATACCTGATAGTCTTCAATGATAAAATCCTTGCGCAGCACAGGAAGAGGTGATATTTCCCTGATTTGCCTTAAATAATCAACAGAGCCGTTAAAATGGTCCTCCTCCGTAAGACAGGAAATTGCATCCACTGATTCATTGTACTGGTCAATCCTGTCCGTGAGTTCAATCTTATTATTTATAACTCCAAGGCTCGGAGATGCTTTTTTAAATTCACCGATAATCGAAAGACCTTCCTTTGAAAGCGCCTCGTAAAAGCTTACGGATTTTCTTGCACTGGCAAGCGCCATTTCCTTCATCTGCGTCTGTGAAATTCTATTTTTATGCTCCGGAAGTCTTTTTTTCTTATCTGCAACTATATCATCTAATATCATATCTATATCCTTCCGTTTATAAAGTTTTCAATTAACCTCTTGCCATGCTCCGTATATATTGATTCAGGATGAAACTGAAGCCCTACCACCGGATACTGTGTATGTCTTACTGCCATAATCTCGCCGTCCGCCGTGCGTGCGATAACCTTAAGACAATCCGGCAGAGTATCCTCAATTATGGCAAGCGAATGATACCTTGCAACCTTAAGCGGTGAATCAATACCTGAAAATATCCCGCTGCCGTCATGTGTTATCTCGGACTGTTTTCCGTGGAAAAGCGCCTTGGCATAGCTTATTGTCGCGCCAAATGCTGCCCCTATGCTCTGATGTCCCAGGCAGATACCGAGAATAGGTATCCTGCCAGCAAAATATCTTATCGCCTCCACACAGATGCCTGCTTCAAGCGGGCTTTTAGGTCCGGGTGATATAACAATACTATCCGGCTGCATCTCCTCTATCTCCTTAATGGTGACCCTGTCATTTCTTACAACCCTGACATCCGGGTCAAAGGTTCCGATATACTGGTAAAGATTGTAGGTAAATGAATCATAATTATCAATTATAAGTATCATTTGAGCATTTCCTCCTTTACCAAGGTTTTTGCAAGTGCCATAACCTTATTGCGGCACTCCTGATATTCGTTTTCAGGAACCGAATCCGCAACAATTCCGGCGCCTGCCTGAAGATAAACGTAATTATCCTTTTTAATCATAGTTCTGATTGTTATACAAAAATCCATATTACCGTTAAAATCAACATATCCGGTTGCACCGCCGTAAAGCCCACGCCTTACATTTTCAAGCTCGTCAATAATTTCCATTGCTCTGATTTTGGGAGCACCACTCAGCGTTCCCGCAGGCAGGAAGGAGGCTACCAAATCAAACGGATGATATTCTCCCTTTTTTCTGCCTTCCACAAGCGATACTATATGCATTACATGCGAATATCTCTGAACATCCATAAACTGGCTTACCTTTACGGTGCCAAATTCGGCAATTCGTCCCATATCATTTCTCGCGAGGTCGACCAGCATTACATGCTCGGCACGTTCCTTCTCATCTGCGAGGAGCTCCGCTTCAAGTGCCTTATCCTCCTGCTCGGTTTTCCCCCTTCTTCGGGTGCCTGCAATCGGACAGGTAAAAACCTTCTGTTCCTGCTGCTTTACAACCATTTCAGGCGAGCTTCCTATTATTTCAAAATCACCAAAATTAAAATAAAACAAATACGGCGACGGGTTGAGCTCCCTCAACTCCTTATAAAGATTCCAGCCATTTTGCTGTGTTTTCACGGTCCAACGCTGTGAGAGAACAGTCTGGAAAATATGTCCCTCCCTGATGTAGGACTTTATCTTTTCTACCTTGCTGCTGTACTCCTTAAGTGAATCCGTTTCTGCAACAATCTCCCCGTCCTGCACGAACACATTCTCCACAGGTCCTATGCCTGACAATGCTTTATCTATAAGTCCTGCTGCCTCCTGCTTTGCTTTTGCCGCGCCTTCCTCGCTTCTGTCGCCGAGTACAACACCTGTGAGCGTTTCAGCGACATGGTCAATTACGATAAATCTGGTTGCAAGCATAAGCTGTATTGTTTCTATACCGATTTCATCGGGATTGTTGTCAGGAAGTACCTCTGAATATCTTACAAAGTCATATCCCAGACTTCCTACCAGTCCTCCCGTAAAAGCAAGCTCACCATCTTCTTTGACTACATTAAAATCACTGTAATACTGTTTGAGCAGCTCAAGAGGATTGCCGTTAATTCTCTCTTTTTTAGTGTACCTGCCCTCCTCATCCTTCCTTGTAATAACAAGTGAAGCCTTATCCGACTGAATTATCTCCTCAGGCTCAATTCCCATAATCGTGTATCTGTCATGATTTTTATCATAGCTTTCAAGGAGGAAACAGATACCATCATTTCCAAGTGACTCAAATATTGCAACTGACGTTTCATTTACAATACTTACCGTCTTGCGGTATGCGACTAGATTTCTCATAAAGCAATTCTCCTATTGTATATTTGGGTGATTACAAAAAAAGTCCCCGACTGCATTACAGTCAGGGACGAATATTATCGTGGTGCCACCCTAATTTACAGAACTTCTTCTGCCTCATTCAGATACGGAAGCAAAAGCTTCGATATCCTTCCTCTGTAACGTGAGGTCACGTCACAAGCTATATAGCCGGTCAAGCCAGCCACCTCACCTGTGCATCTCACAAACCCATTCCCATACAACCTCCATATCGGCTCACACCATATCCGACTCGCTGTGATGTACATTCATATGGTACTATTTTGATCATCGACTTTAAACAAGGTTATATTAGCACTTTATCCAAGGTATGTCAAACTATTCTTTAGCAAATATCCTTTATCAGCCTGCTATGCTGTTTCCTGTATATAGCTGATAATATCTGCCCTTTTCCTCAATGAGCTCATCATGCGGACCTCGTTCAATGATACGTCCGTTCTCAAGAACCATTATACAATCACTGTTCTTAACCGTCGAAAGCCTGTGGGCGATAACAAAGGTTGTTCTTCCCTTCATAAGTCCATCCATACCTCTCTGAACTATCTTTTCAGTTCTTGTATCAATTGAGCTGGTTGCCTCATCCAGAATAAGCACAGGCGGGTCCGCTACGGCTGCCCTCGCAATTGCGAGAAGCTGTCTCTGACCCTGGCTTAAATTTGCGCCATCTCCTGTCAGAACCGTATTATATCCATCCGGCAGTCTTCTGATAAAGCCGTCTGCATTTGCAAGGCGTGCTGCTGCGATAACCTCCTCGTCCGTAGCATCAAGCCTTCCGTAACGGATATTATCCATAACAGTTGCCGTAAACAGATGTGTATCCTGAAGCACTATACCAAGTGAACGGCGAAGGTCAGCCTTTTTAATGTGGTTAATATTTATACCGTCATATCTGATTTTGCCGTCCTGAATATCGTAAAAACGATTTATAAGATTTGTAATTGTCGTCTTACCCGCACCTGTTGAGCCAACAAAGGCTATCTTCTGTCCCGGAGTTGCGAACATCTTAATATTGTGCAGGACTATTTTTTCCTCGGTATATCCGAAATCAACATCATCAAAGGTCACATCACCCTTTAACTCTGTGTAAGAACACTCGTTGCCGTCTTTTCCCGGATTCTTCCATGCCCACATACCTGTGTGCTGCGGTGTTTCAACAATCTTGCCGTCCTCGATTTTGGCATTAACAAGAGTAACATTTCCCTCGTCTGCCTCCGGCTCCTCGTCAAGCAGCTTAAAGATTCGTTCTGCACCTGCCAATGCCATTATAATACTGTTAAACTGCATACTTACCTGATTTATAGGCATACTAAAGCTCTTGTTAAAGGTAAGGAAGCTTGCCAGTCCTCCCACAGTAAATCCGCCGAAGCCGCTTATAACCAGCAGTCCTCCTATCATTGCACAGAGTACATAGCTTACATTACCAAGCTGTGCATTAATAGGTCCGATGATATTGGAGAACTGACCCGCATTAAATGCACTCTGGAAGAGTTTCTCATTTAATTCGTTAAACTGCTCCTTGCTCTTTTCCTCATGACAGAATACCTTGACAACCTTCTGCCCTTCCATCATTTCCTCAATGTAGCCGTTAAGAGCACCTATATTCTTCTGCTGGGCTACGAAATATTTACTTGAAAGTCCTGCCACCCTGCCTGTTGTAAGAAGCATTATCGCAACAACCACTATCGTAACAAAAGTAAGCGGCAGGCTTAACATTACCATACTTATAAATACACTTACAATGGTAATTACACTGGTAAGGAGCTGTGGCATACTCTGGCTTATCATCTGGCGAAGCGTATCTATATCATTGGTATAAATTGACATAATATCACCGTGTGAATGAGTGTCAAAATACTTAATCGGCAGACTCTCCATATGCGTAAACAGGTCATTACGAAGATTCCTTAAGGTTCCCTGGGATACATTTACCATAATCCTGTTATAGATATAGGTTGACAGGGCACCTATCAGATAAAAGCACGCAACACTTGAAATTGCCTTCAAAAGCGGTGCAAAATCAGCCGTGCCGCCCTGCTGCACCGTAAGCAGCATTGGTGTAATATAACTGTCAATAAGCGTCTTGGTAAATAAGGTTCCGCGGACATTTGCAAGTACGCTTATAAAAATACATACTATCACAAGCAGTATATGGAATGTATAATTTTTAAGTACATATCCCATTACTCTTCTGAATAAAAGCCCCGGATTCTGAAGCTTTGGTCTTGGGCCTCCTCTCTGCCCACGTCCCATTTTAACTTCTCTTACATTCTCTGCCATTATTCTTCACCTGCCTTTTCGTCAAAGTCGCCGTTTCCGGCATTCTGCGACTCATATACCTCACGATAAATTTCATTATTCTCAAGCAGCTCCTCGTGAGTACCGATTCCGCTTATTTTGCCTTCATCCATTACGATAATCCTGTCGGCACCGCTTACAGAGGAAATCCTCTGAGCAATAATAAGCTTTGTGGTATTAGGAATTTCCGTGGCAAATGCCTCACGTATTCTGGCATCCGTTGCAGTATCTACGGCACTCGTTGAATCATCAAGTATGAGTACCTTTGGCTTTTTAAGAAGTGCCCTCGCGATACATAAACGCTGTTTCTGTCCGCCAGAAACATTTGAGCCGCCCTGTTCAATATATGTGTTATATTTATTTGGCATTTTCTGAATAAATTCATCTGCACAGGCTAATTTGCAGGCTCTTATGCACTCCTGCTCAGTAGCATTCTCATCACCCCAGCGGAGATTGTCAAGGATTGTTCCGGAGAATAATACGTTCTTCTGAAGGACTACGGAAACCTCATCACGAATAGTTTCAAGGTCATACTCCCTTACATCAGTTCCTCCGACCAGAACCGCACCCTCACTGACATCATAAAGACGGCTGATAAGATTTACAAGACTGGTCTTGGCGCTTCCCGTTCCACCGATGATGCCTATTGTTTCTCCTGCTTTTATCTTGATATTAATGTCATTAAGAACCGGCTTGTCACCGTCCTTATTGTATTTGAAATAAACATTTTTAAATTCGATGCTGCCATCCTTAACCTCCAGCTTAGGATTTTCAGGATTGACAATATCCGCCTTTTCATCTAGCACCTCCTTGATACGTTCAAGACTCGCAGAGCTCATAGTCAGCATAACAAATATCATTGAGAGCATCATAAGGCTGGAAAGGATATTCATACAGTAAGTAAGCAGGTTCATAAGCTGTCCCGTGGTAAGCCCGTTGACAACAATCATTTTGGCGCCAAGCCAGCTGATAAGCAATATACAGGTATATACCGTAAACTGCATCAGGGGCATATTCAGCACTACCATTTTCTCAGCACTTACAAACATCCTGTAAAGGTTATTGTTAGCCTTTGAAAACTTCTCATTTTCATAATCCTCTCTTACAAACGCCTTTACAACTCTGATAGAGGATACGTTTTCCTGCACTGATGAGTTTAAATCATCATACTTTTTGAAAACTGAACTGAAATACTTTGTCGCCCTGCTGATAATAAACGAAAGACAAAGTCCGAGGAACACAACCGCCACAAGATATACGCAGGATAATCTGGCATTTATGGTAAATGCCATTATCATTGCAAATATAAGACTGAACGGCGCTCTTGTTCCCATTCTGAGTATCATCTGATATGCATTCTGAACATTGGTTACATCCGTTGTAAGTCTTGTTACAAGACCCGCAGTACTGAACTTATCAATATTGGAAAACGAATAGGTCTGGATATTCTCATACATCGCACCTCTTAAATTCCTTGCAAGTCCGGATGAAGCCTTTGCTCCATATCTTCCTCCGAGCACACCTGCCATAAGACCAAATAAGGCTGTCACAAACATAAGTGCTCCCATTTTATAGATGTGTGACATATTCTGCTGTGCAACACCATTATCAACTATTGATGCCATCATAAGCGGAATAATCATTTCCATAATAACTTCCATTATCATAAATAATGGGGTTAAAACAGAATCTTTTTTAAATTCGTGTAGATTGTCTAAAACTGTTCTGACCATCATAAACTCCTTTCGTGATATTATATTAATTATGCTTCCTTTAAAGAAGATAAATTTGCTATCATTTTCTTTATCGTCCGTATGAATACTTCATAGTCCTCGTCGGAGATACCCTGACGCATTAACTGCTCTCTCTTTTCGATTTCCCGTGATATCTGCATATCTATCTGCCGTGCTTTGTCAGTCATAACTATTTTCTTGCATCTGCCGTCTGTTTCTGACATAACGCGTTTTACCAGATTGTTCTTTTCCATTAGGTGAAGGACTTCCGTGAGAGTGGATTTGCCGATATTTAACTGGGTTTCAAGCTCTATCTGGAATATGTCGTGGTCCTTATTATTTGCCAGATATCCTATGACCCAGCCCTGCATCATGGTAAGCCCGCCGCTGTTTTGTTCGTCCCTATGGTGTCCTGCCTTCTTCATTTCATTAGATAATTCTCTGACGAGAAATCCTGCGTATTGCTCACGATTATCCATATGCACCTCCAATTTCCGCATTACGCAAAAAAATTCGCACCCGAATAATTCGTGTGCGAATTATATTATACAGTATATTATTATAAAGTCAAGCTTATTCTCTGCCAAGTGTCATTGCGATAAGAATACCCACAGCAAGCGCCAGAACACCCGTGATAACAGAAAAAACATTTATTCCCGAGAAATCGTTCATCAATACAATCGCAAACGGTGACGCAACAATAAGTCCGATAATCGCCCAGTACGCCACATACGGAGCTTTTGCAAAAATAATCTCTATCAGCTTGGCAATTGCAAAAATACCGACAACAACACCTATGCCAAACGGCACCAATATTCCAAACCCATTAAGGATTCCCTGAACATCAAACGCTGCCAGTGCGCTTACAAAATCCGTTATCGCATCTATGATTGAATTGTAATATCCAAGCAGCATAAGCACCATTGAACCGCTTACGCCCGGTATTACCATTGTTGCCGCTGCAATAACACCTATAAAAAACAAAATAATCATATTGCCGAAGGTAGGATTTAATACCCTTCCCGTACTCTCAACCTCACCGAGTGCCGCCATAGCAACCACAACTATAAAAAATACAAGAAAAGCTGTAATATGCGGCAGTCTTATCACCTGACCCTTAACCTTCTTATAAATCATCGGAAGTCCTCCGATTATAAGCCCGATAAACAGCAGGTTGGTCTGAATCGGAAATGAAGCAAACAAAAACTTAATAACAAATGAAAGACCCACAATGCCCAGTCCCATTCCGATTACAATAGGTATCAGAGTTAGTACGCTCTTTTTAAATTCCGTAAAAAGATGCGTGACCGAATGTATCAGCTTATCGTAAATACCCATTGAAACCGCCATTGTTCCGCCGCTTACACCCGGAATTATATTGGCTATGCCCATAACCATACCCTTTATTATATCAAAAATTACCTCTTTCAAAATCTCATCCTCCACATCACAATATTTAACAGGTTATTTATTAATCAGAAAGCTTTTTGAGAAATTGTCTTGTTCTTTCATGCCTTGGATTATCAAATACCTCCTGCGGCGTACCCTGCTCAAGAATAAGTCCTTCATTCATAAAAAGCACCCTGTCCGAAACTTCCCTTGCAAAATCCATCTCATGGGTGACAATTACCATAGTTGTATTATCCTCTGCCAATGCTTTTATTACCTTAAGCACCTCTCCCGTAAGCTCGGGGTCCAGTGCTGAAGTAGGCTCATCAAAGCACAGAATATCAGGCTTTAGTGCAAGTGCTCTGGCAATTGCAACTCTCTGCTGCTGTCCGCCGGATAATTGATGCGGATAGTTATCCATTCTGTCGCCAAGTCCCACCCTGTTTAAAAGATTTACCGCATTCTGTTCAATCTGATTTAAGATTGCTGCTTTATCAGTCTTAAAGTCACTCCTCTCCTGTGCCAGCAGCTCACAGGCAAGCATAACATTTTTCTTTGCCGTGTACTGCGGAAAGAGATTGAAGGACTGGAAAACAAGTCCGAAGTGACGTCGGTTTCTTCTTATCTCACTTTCACTCTTGCTCCTGCTGTCATCCGCATCAAAAATACATTCATTTTGTACATATATCTTACCCTTGTCAGGCTGTTCCAAAAAATTAAGGCATCTTAACAGTGTTGTCTTACCGCTGCCGGATGAACCTATTATCGACACAACCTCACCCTTTTCCATAGAAAAGCTGATGTCCTTTAAAACTAAAGTCTGACCAAAATTTTTATTAATATTTAAAACCTCTAATGCCGGCATACTGACCTCCCACTATCTGTTACACGCGAAAATAGTCAAGCTTCTTCTCGATGAAGTGGAACAGTATGGTAAGCAGTCCACAAAATACAAGATAAAAAACGCCTGAATAAAACAATGGCCAAAGTGCCGCCTTACTTGATATGTAATCCTGTGCAACCCAGATTATCTCCTGAATTGCTATAATTCTGGCAAGTGAAGTGTCCTTTACCAATGTAATGATTTCGTTGCTCATAGGCGGTACGATTCTCTTAATAACCTGCAATAAAACCACCTTAAAGAAAATCTGGCTCTTAGTCATTCCAAGCACCTGTCCGGCTTCATACTGCCCTCTTGGGATGCCCTCAATTCCGCCCCTGAAAATCTCCGAAAAATAAGCGGAATAGTTTATTATAAATGCCAAAAACGCAGCCTCCATCCTCGGAATGGATTTCATCCCGGCAATCAGCCCGGGACCATAGAAAATAATGATAAGCTGCAGCATAAGCGGCGTACCGCGAATTATCCAGACATATGTTTTCACAAGCCATCTTAGAGGCTTAAATCTGCTCATTGAGCCAAATGAAATGATAAGCCCCAGTGGAAGTGCAAGTAAAAGCGTGCCCAAAAACAGCTCAAAGCTTATTGCAAAACCTCCTAAAAGCTTCTGTGTAACACTAAAAAAACTCATATATACCCCTTTAACAGCACTCAAAATGTGCCGGAATCATTTGTTTAAAAGAAAAGACCTGATTAGTGTACCATATGTAAATAAATTTCTCAACAAAATTAAGGCTTAAGTTTTTCCTGCTTCTTTTCTTCGCGTTTTTTCTTAAACATACGATGAAGCGGCGTTTTGCGATATACAAATACTATAATTGCTATAAATACCGCATAAGGAATAACTCTGATGATAAAGAACAGGAAGCCTTCGAGGAAATCCAAAAAGCCTGTGTATGTATCTTCAAAATTATTCTTAAATCTATCCCAGAAAGTTTCAGTTGAGCGTCCAACCTGCGGCTGTGTGTATTCAACCACCTCGGTTAATGTAAGGTAAATATAGCTGTACGCCACATCTATATCCATATTCTGGATATTGGAATTAAGCCTGTTGATTTCTGAGCGCACCTGTGTCATCTGCTCTGTAACGGACAGTATGTCACTCATATCTCCGGAAAGCTCCAGAAGCTTCTGAAGCTGGAGATACTCCTCCTCATATGCTGCAAGCTCTGCCTTTGTATCATAATAGGACCTTGTGATATTAGTGGCAGACGAATCCTTTGAGGTTACATTGCCAAGTCCCTCCACATTTTCAAGAAGCGTGGTGTAATTAGCCGCAGGGACACGAATTTCAACATATGCCTCCCGTTCCGTGGTATATCCGTTTCTTGAGGAACGGTAGCCTGAATTCATATATGAGCTGCCATCATTGGAAATGCTCTCATTGGAAATAATGCAGTCATACTTATTAAGCAGCGCCTTTAAATCCGCATATGTCCGGTCAAAGGTAAGCGTTTCAGCATCAATATAGGTTTTGTAAATCATCTTTTCCTGCGACATAACCTGATTTAGATTTTCATTTGAAGCATCACTATTTACACTGCCGCCATTTTCTGATTCCGATTCCTGTGTACTGCCCGTAAGCCCTACATAGTCCATTTCAACATCCGAAATTTCCGTGTTGTATGTGCTTTGATCTGCCACAGTGCTGTAAGAATTATCCGATGAGCCGCAGCCGGAAAGCAAAAGGCACGTGCCGATTCCGGTCAAAAAAATTCTCCTGATATTCATTTGTCTATAAGCCTCTCTTCTCCTCGTATTGGATAGCAGATTGCAAAACCGTGGCAAGTGCAGGCTTGCACCTGCCCCAGCTTTGCAATCGACTGCCTGAATTAAATATGAATATATCATACCATAACTTGTTTCTTAGGTCAAAATTTCAATGTCCCGACTTTTATTTATGCCATTGAGTTGACTGTCTTATACTTATATAACATTTCTGCATGATTTTGTTCTTCAATCTGTATATCTGCCAAGAGTTTTCTAATAGCCGTATCTGCAAAAGCAAATACATTCGTGTTATATTCTCCTGAAACGAGTTTTTCGCTTGAAATGCAGTCAGTTGCAAGAAAAGCGTCAAGCTTCTTCTCAGGAGAATCATCTCCCAGCTTATAGGTCGGTGTCGGAGCATAGTTCCTGCCCTCGTCATCATTGCAGTCACACTCCGGTACATTTCCTGAAAGTACCTGGGATAACGAGTCATAATGCTTTTGCTCATTCTTTTTAAGTGTTGAAAACAAGTTTTTAAGAACAGAGTCATTTGCCTGACTCCCGTAAAGTTCATACTTGTCGATACAGGTCTGCTCCTGCGTCTGCAAATCCTTGATAACCTGAATTTCCTTTTCTTTTAATGCCATATTTATCACTCACTTTCTTTTATTTTACAGGAATAGTATTTACATAAAATGGATTTCTATTCACCTTAACAGGATTGCATCTTATTTTGTGATATGCTAGAATATGCCTCGGTGAAAAATTAGTTGATTGATGGATAATTGAGAAAGTTGAGGTATAAGAGGTGAAAAACGCATTTCGTCAGGCATTTCCACTGACCATTCCTGTCATGGCAGGCTATCTGTCACTGGGAATCGCATTTGGCATCCTGCTGCAGTCTGCAGGCTATGGCCCGCTTTGGGCATTTGGGATGAGTTTAATCATTTACGCCGGCTCCGCCGAGTTTTTGTGCGTTGAATTACTGGCAGCACATGCTTCATTAAGTCATGTTGCCTTATTAACATTTTTATTGAATTTCAGGCATTTTTTCTATGGTCTTTCCATGATTACACGCTACCAGAATACAGGTAAGCGCAAATGGTATCTGATTTTCGGGCTGACTGATGAAACCTATGCGCTCTTAACTGCCGCCAAAACACCGCAGGATACGGATTCAAAAGACTTTTATTATGCCGTAACCCTTTTAAACCACAGCTATTGGGTTTTGGGAAGTGTAATAGGTGCCGTAGCCGGAAAGCTTCTTCCTATTGATACTACCGGCATCGATTTTTCTATGACTGCTTTATTTGCCGTGCTTGTGGTAGAACAGTGGAAAGCCCATTCCAAGCATCTTCCTGCATTACTTGGTTTTGGAGCCACTATCGTATCACTTATTATTTTCGGTCCGGACAGCTTTTTGATTCCGGCACTTCTGGTAATATCCGCAGCGCTGCTTTTTTTGCAGCCCAAAACAAATACTCAGTCTAAGGAGGACGCATTATAATGACCGATGCTATTTACGCAATCTGCATAATTCTTGTTATGGCTGCCGTAACTGCCATTATTCGTTTCCTGCCGTTCATTTTATTCGATAAGGGCACTGAACCTCCTGCATGGGTTAAATACCTTGGCAAGGTGCTGCCCCCTGCGGTTATGAGCATGCTTTTGGTTTACTGCGTCCGTTCAGTTAATCTTACCGGCGGCAATCACGGAATACCTGAAATATCCTGTATTCTGGTTGCAATGCTTTTACACGTTTGGAAACGCAACACGCTGCTGAGTATAGGATGCAGCACAATCCTTTATATGGTGCTGGTGCAGACGGTTTTTGCGTGATTGGGATT
>CAYOHM010000045.1:0-16012 GCA_964403785.1 uncultured Alistipes sp. | reverse complement strand
TCCACATAATTAAATGTTTATTTTTAGTATAGCTGCACCATTAATTATTTCAATATTTTTGACGCCAATTGCTTATTTTTGACGCGAATTGATATTTTTTATCAGAGTTATTCTGCACAAGTAATTACCGTTACCTGTATTTGTTTCTATTTTCCCATTATATTGCTCTACAATATCCAGTACATTCTTCATTCCAAGTCCGTGCTTTGTTTTATCATCTTTGGTTGTAACATACTTAATACCCTGCTTTAATATTTCGTTCTTAACCGAATTTCCTATTTCAATACCAACTGTTGACTCATCAGAATATATCATTATACTGATATGCTTTTTTTCAGAAAGAACCGAAGCTTCGATAGCGTTATCTATCAGATTTCCCAGCAGTATATACAAATCTATATCAATAATTCCTGTAATTTCTCCTGAAATCAGACAGTTCATTGTAATTTCTTTATTTTCACATTCTTGTTTTTTTCTATTTAACAGGTTATTAAGAACAACATTTCCGGTATAGATAATCTCTTTCATATTCCTCTTTCTTACTGTTGTAAATTCTTTTAAAAAATCTTTTGCCTTTTCATACTCACCATTATCCATAAGGTCCCACAGCATTTCCAAAACTCTGTTTATTTCATGTCTTGTTTTATCCGTTTCAACACTTAACAGCCGGATTTCATCAAAATCCTTCTTTTGTCTTTCATATGACGATACCAAAGTTTCGTTCATAACCTTTTGTTCATACACCTTGTGTTCTATAGACAACAACAGCAAATTAAGTGCATTCAAAATAATTACTCCTATAACAGACAAAATCAAACTTATTTTTTTATTGCTTATAACCATACAGCAAACAAGCACAGATGTAAGCGGTATCAACGAAGCAATTATCATATACTTCTTATCTTGCACCCACTTTATCGCATTACATATTTTTATAACATAAATACAAAACAGGACTAAAAATATCTGTGTTATTATAGCGCCTAAGAACCATTTGTACTCAGCCATTCCTACATATGAAACATAATCCGTTCCGTATATTAATGAACCTATTCCGCCGCCAATCAATGCTGAAAAAACAAGTATTCCTATTAATATCACATTTACATATATTTTTTCACCCAGACTGCCTTCCAAAAAAGCCATGCTAAAAAAGAGTGAAAATATGCAATAAGCAAAAACTCCGACGCCTTCAAACTCAGTAATTATACTGAGTACTTCTAAATATGTAAATGTTCCTACAATCCCTATAATATATGGAACCGCCTCCGGAAATTTTTCTTTTCGGATGCTCAGACTTTTAATTAAATATAACGTGACAATAATGCTTTGAAATAAATTAACAAAAATATTTCCAAATTCAATAATCATTTTACACATCCGTACGATATAGCATCCAACGATACCATATATCCTTTGTCCTTTCCCTGCTGCCTGTATATTTTTTCATTCCCTCAACCCATATATCCTGACCCTCAATTTTTTCAATATATTTTAGGTTAACTAAAACACTTCTTGAAATTTTTACAAAGTTATTTTGTAATAATTCTTCTTCATATTGTGATAATTTACTTCTGATTTCAATTGTATTATTTATAGTAACAATCGACATTTTATGGTCATATATTTCTACAAGCTTGATATTATCCACTTTCAATTTATAGACATATTTATTTTCCCTGAAAGTTATCTCCCTTCTATGTTCCTGCCAAAACTCCTTAATATTCATAATAGGCAGTACCAGTTCATCCTGAAAATTCATTTTATTGATAAATCCCAGCGGTCTGCACACAAACGCACTGCTTATGTAGTGACTGTAGTTGGTCATATAGACAATTCCAATATCTTTATTCTTACTGTACATTTCACGTGCGATATCAAAACCATTTAAATTTCCACATTCAATATCCATAAAGACAATTTCCGTTCCGTCTAAAGTAAAATTATTAAGGAATTTCTCCCCATTGTTATACACAGACAATTCAATACCTTCATCCGCCATATTGGATTTTTCAAAACTATCCGTTATAATTGCTTTAGCTGTTTCTAAAAAATTTTCGTCATCATCAACAATCGCAATTTTCATACTTATTCCAATTCCACCCCCTGCAGCTTTGCAAGTGAAGTAAACACGCTGCCGATTCTGTCCGCAATAACCAGTGTATTTTCTGCCGTTGGAAGGTCCAGACGGCTTTCATTAATCACCACAAGATTCTTCCCCTTAAAATAATTGACAAAGGAAGCTGCCGGATACACCGTAAGCGATGTTCCGCCAATTATAAGAGTGTCAGCATTTCTAATTGCCGCTACCGCTTTCTCTGCCGCCTCCTGAGGCAGACTTTCTTCATACAGAGTAATATCAGGTCTGATTATTCCCGTGCAGCTGCATCTTGGAATACTTTCAGCGGAATCAAAAATATAATTCTCATCATATGTCTTTTTGCAATTCATACAGTAATTGCGAAGTGCACTTCCGTGAATCTCCAGCACATTTTTGCTTCCTGCTTTCTGATGCAGTCCATCAATATTCTGCGTCACCACCGCACTAAGCTTTCCCATTTCCTCAAGCCTCGCCAGATACTTATGCGCTGCATTCGGCTGGATTTTACGCGTATCCATCTTCTGGCGGTGAAATTCAAAATACACCTTGGGATTGTTCACAAGACAGGTGTGGCTTAGCAGATACTCCGGCTGATACATATCAAACTGCACATCATGCTGATTGTAAAGTCCGTCCTTGCTTCTAAAATCCGGAATTCCACTCTCCGTCGAAACACCGGCACCACCAAAAAACACTATATTATCCGAATCCCTTATTATGTCTGCAAGCTTGTTAATTTTAGACTGAATTGTATTTTCCATCATAAAAATCCCCCATCCTTAAACTTATAATGCCCATTTTGACCAAGACTTTCATCGGTCAAAATGGGCGCATATTAACACTATTTATATAATTTCTCAGGGTACTTTCCGGATGCCACAAGCTCCTTAATGGAAGCCACTACTACTGGCTTGTCCTCCTTGTATGTAACTCCTACCCACTTGTCCTTGGATTCAAGCACCTTAACATTTGCCCTGTTCTCCTTAACAAGCGTATCAACAATTGTCGGAAGTAGGTATTCCTGCTTACCGCCCTCCGTAAGACCCTTCAGGAAGTTTTCAAAGCCCGTCCCCAGTTCTTCAAAAAACTCCGGTTCAAAACCCCACATATTCATAGACACTCTGCGGTTGACATCAACCGGAATCTGATTTCCGTCCTTCTCATACGCAGCGCCGTCAGCTGTCTTTACAATGCCCGAAGTCTCATCAACCGCCACAAGATTGCCGGCTGCATCCGTTCTGCAGATACCTCTTGTAACAGCACCATTATCACTCAATGTATTTCCGAGGATAAAGCCCACCATTGATATATTGTATCTGCCTTCAAACTTATGCTCCTCAACCAAATAATCGTGAAGTGTTTTAAAAGAATCCTTGCCATAGTAGTCATCAGCATTGATTACGGCAAAAGGTTCATTAACCAGCTCCTTGCAGGCAAGAATCGCCTGTCCCGTTCCCCACGGCTTCTTACGTCCCTGCGGAACCGTAAAACCCGTCGGGATATCATCTATTTCCTGAAAAGCATATTCAACCGGAATAACCTTCTCAATTCTGTTGCCGATAACTTCCCTAAAAACCTCTTCAAGATCCTTTCTGATTACAAATACAACCTTATTAAAACCTGCCTGCATAGCATCATAGATTGAATAATCCATAATAATCTCACCATTAGGTCCAACCGGTTCAAGCTGCTTAATACCTCCGCCAAATCTGCTGCCAATGCCGGCTGCCATAATTACCAATGTTGTGTTCTTCATACTATCACCATTCCATTTTTATTTTATTAAATCATTACAAAATACTCGTAACTGTTATTTTACCATTCCACAAAAGACTTGTAAATAAGAAAGCTTTTGATTATACTATAATAATGTACTTATATTGCTGTATTAGTAATATTTTAGGAGGTAAAGATATGACAAAAATTAACGTTATTTCCGGATTCCTCGGAGCCGGAAAAACTACACTTATTAAAAAACTCATCGCAGAAAGCTTCGCAGGTGAGAAGGTTGTTCTTATTGAAAATGAATTTGGTGAAATTGGTATTGACGGCGGTTTCTTAAAGGATTCCGGTATCCAGATTACAGAAATGAACTCCGGCTGTATCTGCTGTTCATTAGTCGGTGATTTCGGCAAGGCACTCGCAGAGGTTATTTCAAAGTATACTCCTGACCGCATCATAATTGAGCCATCAGGTGTCGGCAAACTATCCGATGTTATGAGGGCAGTTGTAAATGTTGCCCAGTCACAGCCTGTGGAGCTTGACAGTTCAATCACGGTAGCTGATGCCAACAAGTGTAAGATGTATATGAAGAATTTCGGTGAATTCTTCAATAATCAGATTGAAAATGCGGACACAATAGTCCTCAGCCGTACACAGAATGTTTCCGATGAAAAGCTTGAAGAGGTTGTGAACCTGCTTCGTACTAAGAATGAAAAGGCTGCCATTATCACTACCCCTTGGGATTCCTTAAGCGGCAAGCTCATCCTTGATGCTATGAATCGTAAAAATTCCCTTGTTGAAGAATTAATGAGGGAAGCGGCAGAGCACCAGCATGATGACGATGACGACGATGATGAATGTGGATGCGGACATCACCATCATGACCATGATGATGAACATGACGAGCACGAGCATCATCACCACCATGATGACGAACATGACGAGCACGAGCATCATCACCACCATGATGATGAACATGATGAGCATGAGCATCATTATGACGAGAACGGTGTGTGCTCCTGCGGACATCATCATGAGCATGACGAACACGGACATCACCATCATCACGCTGATGATGTATTTACAAGCTGGGGTAAGGAAACTCCTCATAAATACACCAAGGAAGACATGGAGCATATCTTAAGCACACTTGCCAATGCCAATGACTATGGCCAGATTCTCCGTGCCAAGGGTATTGTTCCGAATGTGGACGGCACTTTCATTTACTTTGACCTTGTACCGGGCGAATATGAAATCCGTGAGGGTCAGCCGGATTATACCGGAAAGCTGTGTGTTATCGGTGCAGACCTCAAGGAAGACGAACTTGAGAAATTGTTTCAGTTAAAATAACCGGGGAAGGATACGCATATGGATATTCCAATTTTCTTATTTGCCGGTTTCCTTGAGAGTGGCAAAACATCCTTTATCAAGGACACTCTTGAGGACCCGGATTTCACAGAGGACGAAAAAATTCTGGTAATCATTACCGAAGAGGGTGAGGTTGAGCTTGATGAGAAGGCTCTTGCATCACGTAAAATTGTTGTAGAATATGTTGAAGATGAGGATGATTTTACGCAGGAGCTTCTTAACTCATATGCATTAAAGCACAGTCCTAAGAAGGTTATCATAGAATGGAACGGAATGTGGCGGCTTGAAAAGCTCTCCACACTCAAAATGCCTAAGAAATGGATGCTGGCACAAATGATTACAACCGTTGCCGCACCTACATTTGACCTGTACCTTAGCAATATGCGCTCGCTTATAATGGAGCAGTTTACAAATGCTGATATGGTTATATTTAACCGCTGTGATGAAAACACTAAAATCGGTTCTTACCGCAGAAATGTCAAGGCCGTCAATCCTGCTGCCGCAGTTTATTTTGAAAATGCTGACGGAACAGAACCCAGCAAGAACGATACCCTGCCTTATGATATAACAAAGGATGTAATTGAACTTGACGAGGATGACTTCGGCGTATGGTTCGTAGATGCGATGGATGAACCTGAAAAATATGACGGCAAGACCATTATAACAAAAGCACTTGTATACAAAAACGTTAAGCTGCCGGAGGGAACTTTTGTACCTGGCAGATATGCAATGACCTGCTGTGCGGATGATGTCCGCTTCATCGGTCCATTCTGCAGGAGTCTTGTATCAACGGATGAGAAAATACGCAAGCTTAAAAAAGACGAGTGTATAAAACTCACCGCGAAAGTAGTTGTCGAAGACTGCAAGTTTTATAAGGGTGAAGGCCCCGTACTCTATGCAACCGAAATTGAGTCAGCGCCATTACCTAAGAATGCTTACGTGTACTTTAACTGATGTTAACAACACAACCTGCAAACATTCGGAAACAGCAATTTATTTATATAATAAATCAGCACTTCCAAATGTTTGCCGGATTGTGCCAACTACGCAGCATTAACCAATCCGTGTATTAAATGCTTGCTGCAAGCTCTTTTATGATTTCTACTGAATTCTTTATAGCCATTTTCTCAAATGCAGGGTAATCCATAGTCGCCGAATCATCCGCCTTATCCGAAATAGCACGAAGAATCAGAAACGGAACTGCGTTAAGATACGCTGTCTGGGCAATTGCAGCACCCTCCATCTCTGTACAGCAGCCTCCAAAAGTATTAACAATTCTTTCCTTGACAGACTTGTCCGAAATAAACTGATCACCACTGACAATGCGCCCTACATGTGTGCCAATCTGAGGAACTGCTTTTGCACATGCCTTCTTTGCAAGGTCAATAAGCTTCTCGTCAGCCTTAAATGAAAGAACGTCCATTCTTGGAATCTGCCCCGGTTCATATCCAAATCCGGTCGCATCCATATCATGATGGAGCACATCGCTCGAAATAACAACATCCGCAATATCAATCTCTGACTTAAGCGAGCCGGCAATACCTGTGTTTATGACATAATCAACATTAAATTCATCCACAAGAATCTGTGTGCAGACTGCCGCGTTTACCTTACCGATTCCGCTTCTTACTATTACAACATCCTTACCGTTTAATTTGCCCTTTTTAAATTCCATAAGCGCACGCTTGAGAGTTTGAGTCACTTCCATAGCTTCAACAATCTGGCTTACTTCCTCATCCATTGCTCCTATAATACCTATCATTTTATTCATCCTTTCTGCTGTTGGTTTTCGCTATGCACTATTATAAAGTCTTTATGTTAATATAACAAGCTTATAAAATTATTTTCTGCCCCTGATAATTCCTTTGCTGCAAATTTCATGCCGAATATCGAATGAATATAACCTTTTGCATAAACATTTTTCGTAGTGGAAAAAACTACGGAAACTCAAGTTTTATGTGGTGCATCCTATAAAATAGGCTATGAGATTGGCAAAAATAAAAGAAAGTAACTGTCCTCCAGCAAGAGATTAACAGTTACTTTTCTTTTAGAATAGTATTTTAATTTCGGGCTACTGTCTGTACTACGGGTATCACCTTTTTATATGAGTTATTATATACTAGACAAAGAGTAAATGCAATAGGAAATTATAGTTCACGTCAATTAATTTGTCCCAAAAAAAGGTCTTGCAATTCGAACCACCGTTCCACCGCCTTTTCCTAAGTCACTTTATTATTTTCTCCCGTTATGCTATACTGAACGTATTAAAATCTTAATAAGTACATATATAATTATAGGCCTTAGTTTCGCAAACGCCTATAATTACTCTATTCAGAAAGGATTTCTATGAAAAAAATTGTTTTAACCGGCGGCGGAACGGCCGGTCATGTTACACCCAACATAGCACTTTTGCCGTCACTTAAGGACGCCGGATACGAAGTGATATATATCGGCTCTTATGACGGCATTGAAAAAAAACTCATTGAGGAGCTTGGAATACAGTATTACGGAATCTCAACAGGTAAGCTCAGGCGTTATAAGGACATAAAAAATCTCACCGACCCCTTTAAGGTAATTAAAGGATATGGCGAAGCCTACAACCTTTTGAAAACACTTAAGCCAAATATTATATTTTCAAAGGGAGGTTTCGTTTCAGTACCCGTTGTTCTCGCTGCCAAGGCAAGGAAAATTCCTGTCATCAGCCATGAATCGGATATGACGCCCGGTCTTGCCAATAAAATTGCCAAGCCGGCCGCTACCAAAATATGCTGTAATTTCCCCGAAACCGTAAAGCATTTGCCAAAGGATAAGGCTGTTCTTACAGGAACACCGATACGTCAGGAGCTTCTTGCAGGAAACCGCCTTGCAGGACTTGATTTTTGCGGTTTCAACTCATCAAAGCCTGTTATAATGGTTGTCGGCGGAAGTACGGGAGCTCAGCACGTAAATGATGCGGTACATGCAATCTTGCCAAGGCTTCTCGAAAAATTTCAGGTTGTACATTTATGCGGGAAGGGCAAGATTGACGATAAATTCAATAATATACCCGGCTATGTGCAGTTTGAATATGTAAATCAGGAGCTGCGAGATGTATTTGCAGCCTCCGATATAGTCATTTCAAGAGCAGGTGCAAATGCAATCTGCGAGCTTCTTGCACTTAAAAAGCCCAACCTGCTCATACCGCTTTCTGCAAGGGCAAGCCGCGGAGACCAGATACTCAATGCTAATTCCTTTAAAGAGCAGGGGTACAGTATGGTGCTTGAGGAGGAGGATATTACCGATGATGTTTTATATGACAGGATTATAGAATTATATGATAACCGTCAGAAATATATTGCCGCTATGTCAGCAAGCTCACAAAGCAATGCAATACCTGTTATTATGAATATTATAAAAGAATTTACAAAATAAAAGCAGCCGCAGTTGTATCTGACAGATACTCTGCGGCTGTTATTTATACCCTGAAGCCCCTGTTGCTCTCGGGTCCGAAGCTCTCGTTTAAAATGCCCCTGCCGTATGTAAGTCCGGCATAAACCCGCTGGGTATTTGACATAACCGGACCTCTTTGGTCCTGCGGCTGTATTTCCTTAAAGGATTCCTTAAGTCTGCCAAGCATCCCGCGGCACTTGTTAAGCTCCGTGACCTCCAGACTTACTGATGCCCTTAAAAAAACTTCCTTCATATATACATATATTCTCATAAGATACAGGGAAATTCCGTATTGCATATCAAGTGAATGATTTAATTCATCAATTACCTGCCCTGCGGCTTTGAGACCTGTGCGAAATTCCTCAGGCTTATCCTTATTTATACTGTCCACTGCATCATCTAAATATTTTTCTGCCATTTCATATAGCACTACAATCAGACCTGTTGGTGTAGCCTGTGTAATTCTGTATGAAAATGCCCTTATTTCTTCCTGTGTCATATTCTAAATCCCTCCTGACATAAAGCCTGTGACAGATGAATATTAGCTCTGTAATAACTGAAGCGCAGTTTCAGGTCTTGCATTTGCCTGTGAAAGTATGGACGTTGCAGCCTGCGAAAGCACATTTGCCGATGTATACTCCGTCATTTCCTCAGCCATATCAACATCCATAATTCTTGAATATGCTGCCGTAAGATTTTCATCTGAAACAGCAAGATTGCTGACAGTATGATCAAGACGGTTTGAGTATGCACCAATCTTAGAACGAAGTGTTGAAAGCTTGGTTACTGCATTGTCAACAGCCTCTATCGCCTTACTTGCATTTGTAAATGTGTAAACATTAATATTGTCAAGTCCAAGTGTTTCCACGGAAACTTCAGGAAGATTGACATCAATTATCTGGTTTTCGTTTGCACCTACATGCACCCTTAATGTTCCGATACCGGTTACCTCCTGCTCCATATCAACAGCTCCGCCATTTTCTGCAACCGCATTGCCCGGAACCTTTACTATAAAGGTCTTGTCATTATTATCCCTTACGGTAATCGTATTTCCGTAGGTTGACATAGTTGCCGAATTGGCAAATCCAACCCTCTCTCCGTTACTTGTGGTAAAATCTGCCTGAACATCCTTTCCCGTCTCGGTCTGGCTAACAGGAAGTCCCAGCTTTGCCGCAAGTGCCGGATTATCGCACTCAACCTTCATATATTCATTTGAGCCATATTTATTTGTCATAAATACAAAGTCCGTTCCGCTGGATGCCGGAACTGATTCATAACCCTCTGTGTCGCCATATTCAGCCTTATTCGGACTTACACCGTCCGCAGTATTTATCATGGTACCGCCCGCCATATATGTACCATTTGCCAGCTTAGTTGCGATAGTTCCGAGCGTATCTCCCTGTTCTATGTTGACTGCAAGTCCGTTAATCGTAACCGTTCCAACACAATCTTCAGTTATGGTTTCCGTATCAGTCATTCCGATTCCGCTGCCCTTAACAAGCGCCTTTTTGGCATCCTGAGTTATTGTTATTCCGTAGGTACCATCTGTAAATCCATCCGATACCTCCATCTGCTTAACATTATCAATATTAGAATACACCCTTCGCTCAAGATTTCCGTTAATGAGTGATTTTGTGTTAAAATCCGTGTCATTAACAATACGGTCAATCTCAGTATTTAAGGAATCTATTTCCTCCTGAATGGCTGCCCTTTCATCCACAGAGTTAACGTCATTGGCTGCCTGCACCGTAAGCTCCTTCATTCTGGTAAGCATTGACTGAATCTCCGTCATAGCGCCCTCTGCCGTCTGAAGCACCGAAACTCCGTCCTGCGCATTATTGTCCGCCTGTTCAAGACCTTTAATCTGTGAATGCATCTTCTGTGAAATAGCAAGCCCTGCCGGATCATCCTTTGAATGGTTTATCTTATATCCGGAAGATAATCTCTCAAGAGAAAGTGTCAATTTATCTTCATTTGAAGTCAACTGAGCATTTGCAATAATTGCTGACATATTAGTATTAATTCTCATATCCTGTTATTCCTTTCTGTGCAATCCATTGCAAAAATATGACATCCTTGTCAAACTATGTTTTCTGTAATAGTTATCGGCTGATTTTAAAAACATCTTTACACCTCGAGCAGTATCTCTTTTGCTGCTTTATAAATAAGCGCTGTCGGTGTATCCTCCCCGTCATCAAAATGCGTAATCTGTGGGACATCCCTTCCCTGCGATACATTGATATCCACAGTGTTTATCCCCAGCTTCTTAAGCCTTGCGGCAATGTTATCCACACTGTCCTTTAACTTTTCCACACCCTGTGTACTATCCGACACAAAATAACCTGCTGCCTCGCTGCTGCTTACCGTAAATTCTGCATAAACATTTCCAAGCTCTGAGGTTTCAAATCTCATTTCAAGCTTTCCCAAGCTCTCACCGGTCTTTATCAGCTTCAGGTTAATACCGGCAAGCTCATCATTATCAGCAATAGGAATGAAATACTGATTTCTTGTTGAAAGCTGTGTCATAAAGCCCGCTGTTTTTCCAAGCAGCTTTAACCTGCTAATATCCTGATAATCGTCCTCACTGTCGGATTCCATAATATCCTCAATAGTGTCATTAATACTCTGTGACAGATTATCAAACGCCGACTGTGCATCTTCCTTGCTGTCAAAGGAATCTAAAATACCTGTAATTGAATTATCCACCTTCACATTCCTGATATTTTTTAATTCGTCGTAATATCTGCCGCCAAAACGTGAGTTATTTCCAAGAAGCCTGTTTGCGGACATCATATTATAAAATGTTACCGGAATGCCCTGATCCGTTATCATCCTAAGAACATTGTCCTCTATATCCTGACATTCCCTTGCATTTGCCACCATCTCATTAAAATACTCTTCCTTAGCATCACTGTCTGCGTCCGCATATTTCTCCATTAATTCATTGAGCTGTTCAACACTCATATCCTCAAGGCTGCCCTCCTGCGTGTCTGCTTTTTTAAGAGCCTGAGGCGTAATTGTCTTTGACAGTTCGCTGAACAGATTCTGAAAATATGCAACGTTTCCGGTAACCTCTGCCATACCTGCATTTTCATCGAGGGTGACATCCATACCGTACCTTCTGCGGCTTTCCATAAAAGTAACCAGATTGCCCAGAGTAACGTCGGAGCCCTGTGAAAGAAGCGCACCCGCTGATTTGCCCCCATCCTTTTTTAACTGATGGAACATTTTGTATATACCTATAAACTGCCTTCTTTCCTCCTGCGTAATTTCACCCGTACGGTCTAATTTATAAAGAAACTCACTGTATTTTACCGATGGCTCGCTGTTTGCATAATTTTCATTTATATACTCATTAAGCACTTCTATATCCGTGTTTAACGGATTGATACCGTCCTGTATCATTTTAAGGACTGTCTGCGGCGTCATATTCTCCATAAGATTATTCAGGGTGCTGTCAACACTTCTGACCTTATTAATATTGTCCTGCGTCATTTCCATATTGTTATATGCAAGGATTCTTACCGCCCTGCGGTTATTCTCATTATCCTCATAGCCCAGCTCTGAAAGTATTGATGAGGCGCTGTTATCAACTGCGGCTTTAACTGAATCACCCATATCGCTTCTTGCCTTGGTACTCATTGTTTCGTATGCCACTCCTGCGGCTTCATAGCTGCGTCTTAAAGCAAAGGCTGTCTGGGTAACCGAAGTCACGGTAAGAGTGGTCCTTGCAGCAATCATATTGCCGATTGCTGCTGCCGGCGTGAACTTAAGACCTTCCATAAGCTCCGTGGTATTAACCACGCTCTCCAAATCCTCATCGGACACCTTGCCGTATTTTTCACTGTTTAATTCCTCACTGACATAATTCGCCTCGTTTGCACGAAGTATATCAACAAGATTATGTAAATCCTCTGAATAAATATCTATCCCCTGATTTATAATCGCAGCCGTGGAGGATGCCGTCATCACCACACGCGCCTCTAAAAGCACCCGGTAGTTCTCCACTGCCGCATTTGAATCCTTCGGCTCTTTTGACTCAGTTGATGTCTTTTCAGACGTGGAATTCCTTTCAATTAGCTGCTGCGACATTTCTTCTATTGTAAATTTCCTGTTGTTTGATACCATATCCTCAATATCAGAAAATGTGATATCATTAATTACGCTGATTGCCTCGGCTGCCTGTCTCCAAGCCTCCTTACCGCCCTCAGGAGAGATATCCGCCGCACTTCTTCCTGCAAGCATTGCATCAACAGCGGCATCTATCGCGCTGTCCTCATCATAATTGATTGAAAGCTTATCCAGCCCCTCCTTCATTAAAATATTATCTCCCGTAACCGCAAGCTCTCTCTCCATAAGCCACCTTGCATTGTCATAGGCACTGTCACTCTCGGCTATGCCCGCCTGCTCAAGCACCTTTTTAACCTGCGGTTTAATTTCCTGCCAGTCTTTTTCTGAAACGCTCTTTATTGTGTTAAAGCCTGCTGCCGAAACGCTGTGGCTTGCTTTATACACGTTCTCCACATTGGGTGTAAGTTCATTATCTATCAGATACTCCTTGGCATCATCGCTAAGCGGCATATTCTGTGATATATCCTCTGCCATCATTACTGCAGAATCCACCTCGGAAATATTGTCCTCCGTTGCAGGCAGGTTCGCTGCTTCAAGCTTTGCCGCAACCTTTACCGATAAATCGGAGGAAGCCTCCACGCTATCCTCATCCGGGGAATCCAATGCCCCTTCAAACCGGCGGTAATTAGTGTTATAGGCTGCAAGCATTATCTTGATTCTGTCTACAATGCCGACCAATTCCTCATCATCCACATCATTCAAATCAAAGCCGTCCTCATCCAGCTTAACCGCTTCTGCTCCGGAAAGCTTATTAAACAAAGCATTAAGATTATCCCTTGCGAGCTGTGCATCGGACTTTATATCCTCCTCGATTGAGCTGATGCTCTCCTTGATGTTATTCACTGTCTTGCTGCTGTCATCCCCGAAGGAAACGGAAATTCCCGTAATTGCCTTTTCAAATGCATCAACCGTATTCTTAGCTGCCGCACCGCTTGGAAGCTTTGCCTTTGACGCATCATTTTCACTTCTCTGTAAATATGCATTATTGCTTATATTTGAAATATTCATCAAAACACCTCTGACAGAATTAATAAAAAATACCTGTATAAGATTTACCCTATGAAATCTTATACAAGTATTTTCGGCAGAAACATTTATTTTTTTAACGCTTATAATTTATCTATTTTGATTTATTTGGTTTATAGGTAAATTCATAAATTTTAATTCCGTAGGAATCCAAATCCACCAGCACCGAATCTTCAAAGCCGCTGCAGTCAGCCTTTGCGGAGGTAAGCACCTCTCCCGCATTGCCCTTTTCATCGAGAATAAGCTTATACTTGGTGCTGCATGGAACTCCCACCTTGTATGTATTTCTTACGATAGGCGTGAAATTCAGCACAAACAGAAGCGACTTTTTGCCATCCTCTGAAAAACGCATAAATGAGAATACACTATTCTCGCTGTCATTTGCATTACTCCACTTAAAACCGTCAGGATTATAATCCATTGTATAAAGTGCAGGATATTTCCTGTAAATGTTAAACAGCTTCTTGACAAAGGAAGACAAATCCGCATGCAGCGGCTCTGCTGCCACATGCCAGTCGAGTGCCCTTGCCTCGCTCCACTCCGTCGGCTGTCCAAACTCCTGCCCCATAAACAAAAGCTTCTTGCCCGGATGCCCAATCATATATGCGTATGCGAGCTTTAAGTTCTTGAACTTATCCTCATATACGCCCGGCATCTTATTTAACATTGAGCACTTAAGATGAACAACCTCATCATGTGAAAGCACAAGTATAAATCTCTCGCTGTATGCGTACATAAGACTGAAGGTCATCTTATTGTGATTGCCCTTACGGAATAACGGGTCACACTTCATATACTCAAGGAAATCATGCATCCAGCCCATATTCCACTTAAAGGTAAAGCCAAGGCTGTCATTTTCCCCTACTACACCGCTTACCGCAGGCCATGCCGTTGACTCCTCGGCAATTGTAACGGCACGCGGATATCTCTCGTTAAGCATCTTATTAAGGTGGCGCAGAAAATCCATGGCTTCAAGATTGCCATTTCCGCCATATTTATTAGGAACCCACTGGCCTCCCTGTCTTCCGTAATCCAGATAGAGCATTGACGCAACCGCATCTACACGAAGACCGTCTATATGGTACTTATCTATCCAGAACATTGCATTGGCAATGAGAAAATTCTTAACCTCTGTCTTGCCGTAATCAAATACCTTCGTTCCCCAGTCAGGATGTTCACCCTTACGCGGGTCCGCATACTCATATACAGCGCTGCCGTCAAAATTAGCAAGTCCATGGGCATCCTTCGGGAAATGTGCCGGTACCCAGTCAAGTATCACGCCGATTCCATGCTTATGCATATAGTCAACAAAATACATAAAATCCTTCGGACTGCCATAGCGGGACGTCGGTGCATAATATCCCGTCACCTGATATCCCCATGAGGCATCAAACGGATACTCAGAAATACCCATTAGCTCAATATGGGAATATCCCATATCCGTGACATATTTGCAAAGCTCCTCTGCCATACTGCGGTAATTGTAGAAGCCATCCTCCGTTCCGTCATTTAACTTCTTCCAAGAGCCAAGATGGCACTCATAGATGCACATCTGCTCCTTTAAATGGTCAATACTGCTCTCTTTCTCAATCCATTTGCCGTCGCCCCACTTGTAACCCGAAATATCAACAACTCTGGAAGCATTGCCGGGTCTTAGCTCGGAGGCATTGGCATAAGGATCCGCCTTATAAAGCTTTTCCCCACTCTGGGAAATAATTAAATACTTATACAGGGCGCCTTCCTTAACTCCCGGTACAAAGGCATCCCAAATGCCGCCTTCGGACACCTTCGTCAGACGATACTGGTACTCATTCCAATCATTAAAATCCCCAATGACGTAAACCTCTCTTGCCTTAGGTGCCCATACCGCAAAATAAACGCCCTTCTCTCCATCCTTAACCGTAGGATGAGCTCCCATTTTGTTGTATATTTCGTAGTGAGTACCCTGTCCAAAAAGATATGCGTCATAATCCGTTATAAATAACTTATTATCCATACAAACCCCGCTTTCATCTTTGTAGAATACAAATTTGCCGCTTTGCAGCATAAGTCTATATTATAGATATATATTATCATAAAATTCACATATATGCCACATAAAAAATGACTAATGGTCGCAAATTCCTTGACATTTGTGCAAACCAACTTTAAAATAAATTGATGTTGATGTAGGTAATTGTGAAACTAAGGCGGGTGCAGGCATATAGGTGCGATTATGCGGTAATTGTTCGCCGC
>CAYOHM010000044.1:0-16067 GCA_964403785.1 uncultured Alistipes sp. | reverse complement strand
ATATCCGATACCGCCCTCTGCGATATACTGCTGGGCAAGACAGACCTCATAAAACTCATTGAGGATGTCCTCCTTTACCCCGGGAGATACGCTGCTTGTATTAGCAATCTCAAGTGTAAGCTGTTCTATTTCTTCTTCTTTCAAATGTTTAAATATTGCGGCAGATTTCTCAGGTCCAAGTGCAATAAGCAATATTGCTGCCTTCTCAACTCCTGAGAACTCCTCCCCTTCTTTTTTAACTGCCATATGCTAATCCCACCCATCATCAAGCCAGTTTCTGAGAAGAAGCGCAACAGCCTCCGGATTCTCATCAACAAACTTTTCAATGGCCTTTCTAACTTCAGATTTTTCTTGAAGATCAATATCCTCAACACTCTGCTGTGATTCTTTGGTAGTAGCAAGCATCTGTTCAACAGATAATTCCGGCTCCGTCTCCTCAACTGTAACCGGTCTTGAGCTTCTAAGCACAACAAATGCGAGAAGTCCGAGAATGAGCAGTGCAAGAAGAAGCTGTAAATAAAATGTAAAGCCCCTTGAGCTTGACTCTGCATCATAAAAATAATGCTTCTCAAACGCCATAATAGTGATATTATCCACAGGAATACCAGTGCCCGTTGAGATAAGCTCAACCAAATCATCGCTGTATTCAATCTGCTGTGGTGACGCATTAGCCGCCTTAAACTCTTCCCATGTCATATCGTCGAGATAACCGAGGTTCTTGGCGTCCTCTTCAGTATAAATAATATTACGCGTAAGCGTTGCCGAAAGCGTGGAAGAATCTTTAATAACGTCTCCCGCCGTATTCGTTGTTGTCTTTACATATTCATCAAGAGCATGCACATATTTCTCAAGTGAATAGGTGGAGGTGGTGGAACTGCTGTCATCAACAACATAGTCCGTATCCTCATCATTGCTCTCCGTACCCGGAGTACCTCCCACTCCGCTGGTTCCATTGGATTTCTCTATGTATTCCTCGGTATAATAACCCTGTTCAAGTCCGTCAGGCACCGAATAATTATGAACAACCTCCTCAAAGTTGCTCCAGTCAATATCATAATTAACAATCACCTTGACATCCTGAAAAGCTCCCGTGTTAAGGACAAGATTCTTGATGTCGGTTGCCTTGAGATTGCTGAGCTGCTGTGTATACTTAAGCTTCTTGTTAAGTGCCGCAGAGGACGTTCCCGACGCAACCGCCTCGCCCGAGTACAGACTCTCACCGGTTCTGCTCAGAATCGTGATATCCTTGGAATCAAGATTCTCAACGGCATTCTTGATATACATTGCGATAGCTTCCGCCTCTTCCTCGTCCATATCATCATTCAAATCAAGGATTGCCGAAACCGATGAACCTGTCTCATCCTTAAACAATGAATTGCTTGAGGTCTGGAGATTAATCGTGAGCTGGGCATTATTAACCTTATCCATACTTGAAATTTCTTCCGCCAGCTTCGTCTCAAGATATGACTGCCACATCTTGACCCTGTCACTCTCCGTAGTTGTCATGCTCGTACTTAAGGCATCACTTAAGCTGTAACCCGAGGTCTGAATTTCATTCGTAGCCAGCAACATCCTTACATCTGTTGAATCCTGCTCCCTTACAGAAACCGTAAGCAGGGTTTCGTTTATCTGATATGAATAGCCGTTATCCGAAAGCAGAGTTGTAATCTCACTCAGCTCGCTGTAACTGCTGCAGTTAGCAACTACGGTGTAATTAGGGCGTGCCAAAACAGCCACCAGTATTACAAGAGTTAAAATAACCACTGCCAGCGAGCTTAAAACTATTGCTTTTTGTCTTCTGCTATATTTGTTCCAGAAATCCAAGAATCTCTCGAAAATCTGTCGTAATCTGTCAGGCATGATACACTATCTCCCAAATCCAAAATAAACTTATATCTGAATATTCATAATCTCCTTGTAAGCATCAATGACCTTGTCACGAATAGCCACAGTATACTGAAGTGCAAGATTAGCCTTCTGCTGTATAACGCCAAGCTCATGTGTGCTTGTCAGATTACCCAGTGCGAAATCAATTTCTGCCTGCTGAGCATCCTCAACGTATGAATTGGTACTCTCAATAAGTCCTATTGCAGACTTATAAATGGTATCAAACGAACTGGTCACCTCGTTAGAGGATGCCTCATTCTCAGACGGGGTCTTACCCGTTGTAAGCACTTCGCGAATATAATCAGATGTTACATTATATAATCCACTAATGTTATCCATTTTTCATTCTTCTCCTAAACTCTACACCAAAATATCCTACTCTCCGACCTCAAGACCCTTTGAAAGCATTGCCTTCGTCGCATTAAACGCCGTAACATTTGCTTCGTAGGAACGCGTTGCATCTATAAGGTCCGTCATTTCCGTAACAACATTGACATTAGGATATGTAACATAGCCATTCTCATCAGCATCCGGATGTGATGGGTCATAAACCATCTTCATCTCGGTAGAAGTATCCTCGGTAATCATTGATACCTTAACACCCTGTCCGGCAACATTCTGGCTTGCTGCACGAAGCACCTTGCTGAAGCTGGCTGCATTGCTGTCAGTCTTTTCGACAAAATAGACATTCTTCCTTACATATGCCGTACCGTCGCTGGTTCTTGTTGTATCTACATTAGCAATATTCTCTGCGATTATATCCGAACGAATCTGCTGGGCAGTCATACCGGATGCACTTATATTCATAGCTGAAAAAATCGACATATTCCATCCTCCTAAGACTTAATAAAATCATTCCAAAACTGACTTAATACGTGAAAATTCATTACTCATACTGTCTATAAGAGTATTATAAACAATCTGATTGGTTGCGAGCTCAACCTGCTCCGTTGCAATATCGACATTATTATCATCGATTCTGTATGAATATGACGCATTATCCGTATATGTAACCATCTTAACCGCGTCCATATCCATATTATGAATCTTCGTAGTCAACGAATCACTCTGAGTTCCCGCACTGTCAATAGCGCTTTGCAGATATGTCTCAAATTCCAGGTCCTTTCGCTTATAACCCGGTGTATCGACATTGGCAATATTATTACTGATTAATTCATTCCTGTAATAGCTTGCGTCCGCCGCTTTACTAAGCACATCCACATAATCAAATGCTCCTGAAGCAAACATAATACCACTCCTTCTATATGCTTAACTTACGAAATCCTCCATAATTTCATTAAGCAGTACTTACAAAATCCCTCACTATCATTATACGATTAATAAATAAAAACACAAGTGATTTTTTGGTGAAGATTCGTCGCAAAAAGTGGTAATCAAAGTCAAAAAAGGTAAAAAAAGAGCCTAAATTCGACATTTAGGCTCATAAAATACTATAAAAAAATTATTTATCATTCGATAATTTCTTAAGTTCATCAAAGACCACATCGTTTAGTACTTTAATATATGTACCCTTCATGCCGGAGGATCTGGATTCGATTACGCCCGCACTTTCAAACTTTCTGAGTGCATTGACGATAACTGACCTTGTAATTCCTACCTTATCCGCAATCTTGCTTGCAACGAGGATGCCCTCATTGCCCTCAAGCTCTGAGAAAATATGTGTAATAGCCTCCAGCTCCGAAAACGAAAGTGTGCTGATAGCGGACCTTACAACCTGAACCTTGCGGTCCTCCTCCGCATTCTCCTCGTTGACCGAGCGCATCATTTCAAGTCCGACAACCGTAGTTCCGTACTCACACAGGATGATGTCATCAATCTCGTAGCTCTCACCGGACTTATACATAAACAGTGTACCCAGTCTCTCGCCTGCAATATCAATCGGTGCAATTATAGCCTTAAACCTCCTGATACCGTCATTGGTAAAACCAAGTGTAGTAAGATTAACATTCTCCTTTGTGGAAAGCACACCAAGGAGCCTTTCGTTAAGCATATTATCGACAAAGCCGCCAACCTCATCATCTATAAGCTCCCTAATCTCATCAACACCTTCGCATAAACTTACACCCAGCACCTTGCCCTTCCGGCTTATTACCAGAATATTGGACCTTAAAATCTCACTCAATACTTCACAGATATCATTAAAAACAACTCTGTGAGAATGGTTGTTGTGTAAAAGTTTATTAATCTTACGTGTCTTGTCTAATAACTGTACACTCATATCTGCTCCGTTCTGCGACAAAAAAATGCGCCTGATGAAATAATATATAGAATATTATAACAAAAGCGCATTTTTTTGCAATAGTTTATATTATTTTTTATTATTTTACAAAATTGTCTGATAATTGGCCACACTTTTCGTCACTGCAAACAAGCTTATTTCCCTTTTCAAGCATGTAAGCTCCGCATTTCGGACACTTCTTGTCGGATGGCTTCTGCCATGAAATAAAATTACATTCAGGGTAATTGAAGCATCCAAAATATCTTCTGCCCTTCTTGGTCTTTCTGATAATAACATCAGCGCCGCAAAGAGGACAATTAACTCCTGCCTTCTCAAGATACGGCTTGGTGTTCCTGCAATCCGGAAAGCCCGGGCAGGCAAGGAATTTCCCGTGAGGCCCGTATTTTATTACCATCATCCTGCCGCAAAGCTCGCACTCAACGTCGGATTTCTCATCCTCAATATTGATTTTCTCAAGCTCGGACTCGGCATTTTCCACCGCCTGTGCCAAATCAGGATAAAAATTCCTTATTACCGTCTTCCACTTAACCGTTCCGTCGCCAATCTTGTCGAGAAGCGCTTCAAGATTAGCCGTAAAATTGACATCAACAATACTTGGAAACGCCTTCTTCATCACTGTATTAACAGCCTCGCCCAGCTCAGTCACGTAAAGGTTTTTATTTTCCTTAACGATGTAATGCCTTGCCATTATGGTTGTGATAGTGGGTGCATAGGTGGACGGTCTTCCGATTCCCAGCTCCTCCATTGTCTTTACAAGCGCTGCCTCCGTATAATGTGCAGGCGGCTGCGTAAAATGCTGGCTGTCCTTTAATTCCTCCAACGTAAGCACACTATTCTCATCAAGGGACTTTGAAAGAATATTACTGCCCTCCTTCTCGTCCTCCGAGTCCGTATAAACGGACTTAAAGCCCTCAAATGACAGCTTGGAGGAAGAAACATTAAAATAGTACTTCCCGCAGCTTATCTTAACCGAAGTAACCTCATATACCGCATCCGCCATCTGGCTTGCGGTAAATCTCTGCCATATAAGCTGGTAAAGCCTGAACTGGTCCCTTGAAAGGGAGTCCTTTACCTTAACCGGAAGCAGGTTAATGTCCGTAGGTCTTATCGCCTCATGGGCATCCTGAATTTTCCTGCCGTTATTTACATCCTTTGACTTGCTCAAAAGATATTCCTCTCCGTAATTATCCTTTATAAAATCAAACGCCATACTCCTTGCTTCATCAGCAATTCTGGTCGAATCAGTACGCAAATATGTGATTACGCCGACAGTTCCTTCTCCCTCTATATCAACGCCCTCGTAAAGCTGCTGTGCAAGCCGCATTGTCTTCTGGGTGGAGAAATTAAGCACCTTTGACGCCTCCTGCTGAAGAGTACTTGTAGTAAAAGGCAGCGGTGCCTTACGGTTTCTTATGGATTTCTTAACCTGTGCCACCTCAAAGCTCTTACCCTTTAATTCTTTTAATACAGCTTCCATTTCATCAGCGCTGTGAATGTCGATTTTACCGTTTTCATCACCTGAAAATCTTGCAGTTATGGTCTTTTTCTCGCCCTTAACCTTAAGCTCTGCATCAAGCGTCCAATATTCCTCGGGAATAAATGCGTTTATCTCATCCTCCCTGTCACAGATAATCCTAAGTGCAACCGACTGAACACGTCCGGCACTCAGTCCCCGCTTTATCTTCTCCCACAAAAGAGGACTTATGCTGTATCCGACCATTCTGTCAAGTATACGCCTTGACTGCTGTGCATCAACAAGATTCATATCTATTTTGCCGGGTGATTTGATTGCATCTTTAACGGCTTTTTTAGTAATCTCGTTAAAACTAATTCTGTTGATATCCTTATCCTCAAGCTTAAGCGCATTTGCCAAATGCCATGAAATAGCCTCTCCCTCACGATCCGGGTCGGTTGCAAGATAGACCTTGTCAGCCTTCTTTACCTCTTTGCGCAAATTTGCAAGGACGTCGCCCTTGCCGCGAATCGTGATATATTTAGGTTCAAAATCATTCTCAATATCAACGCCCATAGTACTTTTGGGTAAATCTCTTACGTGGCCGTTAGACGCTGCCACCTCATAATTAGGTCCCAAAAATTTCTTAATCGTCTTCACCTTAGCAGGTGACTCCACAATCACAAGATACTTTGCCATTAGTTTACTCCCCTTTGCATTATGCGTATACGCCCTTACCCTCTGATATAAAAGCCCTGTCCGCATTCCTTTATGAAGCCCTTAAATTCGAGGCTTATAACCGATTCAGCCACCTGCGCCATATCAAGCCCCGATTCGATAATCAGCTGATTAATATTCTTGGGTGTCAAATCTAAACAACTATACAACATTTCTTCCACCCTTGCAAGTGTATTTATATTTTTTTTGCCATGTAATGCGTCACAATCGGCTTTACCGTTGTCAAATAACAAGGGATTTGACACACTTTCTATGCTGAGGATATCAAGTATATCCTTAGCGCTGCATACAATGCCTGCACCCTGCTTAATCAGATTATTGCAGCCTGCACTTAATTTGTCAGTTACTCTTCCGGGCAGAGCCATAACGGTTTTGTTCTGCTCAAGCGCCATATCCACGGTAATAAGCGAACCGCTTTTTTCACGCGCCTCGACAACGGTTATTATATCTGCCAATGCGCTGATTATACGGTTGCGAAGAGGAAAATGCCCTGCATAATGCGGCATTCCCGGAGGATATTCGGAGATAACCCCGCATTTATCAATCAAATCCATATACAGCTCAATATTCTCCTTCGGGTAGCATAAATCCACGCCTCCGGCAAGGACAGCCGCAGTATATCCCCCTGCGCTTAAGCAGCCTTTATGCGCCGCCGTGTCAATCCCCCTCGCCATACCGCTTATTATATTAACTCCCGCCTGTGAGAGCTGTCTGGATATCTCATAAGCTGCATATCTTCCGTACTCGCTGCACTGCCTTGCACCGACCAAGGCTGCCGAGGGCTTATGTTCATCGGGGAGCTTTCCCGCGACATAGAGGCATACAGGCCTGTCATAAATGTCCCTAAGCCTCTTAGGATAGTCCCTGTCTGCGATAGTTATCATTTTAATGTTCTTTTTAAGCATTTTCAAATAATCATTATATATGGAAGAATTAAGCTTGCTTTCGTTAAAATAGCTTATGTCGCCGTCAGTTAGAATATTCGAGGCCTTAATAAGCTTCGGGGAGGCTTTATATATCTCCTTGGGCTCATTAAAGATATTTAAAAGAGCCTCTATCTTTTTATTTCCCAATCGGGGGATATTGCACAACCAGTACCAGTAAAATCTGTTATCCAAGGTTTACTCCGCCTTTCTGCTCTATATTGCGAAAACAAACCGCCTCGCTTAAATGATTGGTATTTATCATTTCAGCTCCCTCAAGGTCTGCAATGGTCCTTGCCACTTTAAGAATTTTGTTATAGCCTCTGGCGCTTAAATCAAATTTATCGAATGCCTTTTTCATAAGTAAATCACACTCTTCATTTAAAATGCAGTATTTTTTTATCTGAGGCGCAGTAAGCTCACTGTTATAATTTATGCTCTCACCCGCATAGCGCAGCCTCTGTCTTTGAATTGCAGCCTTAACCCTCTCCTTCATCTGTGCAGAGGTAAATTCGTCCTTGGCGGCAGTTTTGCCTGAAATCTCATCATAGCTTAATTTGTCAATATGTACCGCCAAATCAAAACGGTCAAGAAAGGGTCTGGATAATTTACCGATATGCCTTGCAATATCAAGCTCTGAGCAGCTGCAAAGATTCATATCCGGATAATAGCCGCATTTACAGGGGTTCATCGCTGCCACCAGCATAAACTGCGCAGGAAAACGGCACATATATCCGTTTCGCATTATCCTTACCTCATGCTCCTCAACAGGCAGCCTTAACGCCTCCATTACCTCGGACCTGAATTTCGTTAGTTCATCCATAAACAGTACACCGTTATGCGCCAGAGTAATTTCTCCCGGCATCGGCGTCACTCCTCCGCCGATAAGAGCCGAAGCGCTTATGGTATGGTGGGGTTTTCTGAACGGATGCTTAAGAATATGACCCTTGCCATCCGGGAGCATACCCATAACACTGTATATCTTCGAGCACTCCAGCACCTCCTCCTTAGTCATATCGGGCATAATTGACGGAATACAGGATGCCAGCAGGGTTTTGCCGCTTCCCGGAGGACCGGACATAAGTAAATTATGCCTGCCCGCCGCCGCAATCATCACAGCCCTTTTACCGACATACTGACCCTTTATATTTTCAAATATATCCTCTGTGTCATCCAGGGAGGGCTGCTCGTGCTCACTATTGATATGGCCCTGGTTGCAGCCGCGCCCGTTCAGTATGTCAATTACCTCCTTAAGATTCCTGACACCGTAAAATACCATATCCTTAATCAGATAGGTTTCCTTAAGATTGTCAAACGGGAGAAAGCACCTGCTTATGCCCTGCTCTCTCGCCGCACAGAGCATGGGAAGGACACCTTTTATGGGATTGACGCTTCCGTCAAGACTTAATTCACCTATAAACATTGAACCGCTTAAAGCCTGTGCCGGAACAAGCTGCAAATCCGCCAGTATACCGACTGCAATCGGAAGGTCAAGCATTGTTCCGCTTTTTCTCACCCCTGCCGGTGAAATATTAACAACTATTTTAGCGCCGGGGATTGCACAGCCTATATTCTTAACGGCAGTCTTAACCCTGTCACCGGCTTCACGTACCTCCGTTGCCAGATATCCCGTCATATAAAAAGACGGCAGACCATTGGAAATATCCACCTCCACCTGCACAATGGCGGCATCAATACCGCAGATGGACGCACTTGTAACTTTAGATAACATTATTAGCTAATTTCCCTCCTTAAAATAATCAGTTATCCGCATCTATCCCAAATGCGGGGAAACGCAGCATATAAATGAACTGTGGACGAAACGTCCTGATAAAAAGACTAAACCAAGTATGTGGCTAGTATAATGGATTTTGATGAGAATGTCAAGGGGGTGTGGACGCGATTTTGAGAATTGTAATCGCGCCCACAAACCTTCTTACTGTACTAAAACACCCGTAGTTTCATCAAAGGTATACTCTACTCCATCTATTGTTACAGTACCCTTTGCCATTGTTCCGTATTTTTCGTCAAAGTAGTATATTGCTTCGCCGTTTGCCTCGTCAAAAGATTTGATTTGTCTTGCTGTCTCGCCATAGCCTGCGCTCCAGCCCTTTATCATTCGTCCTTCTGAGTCATAACGTACCCACTTGCCAATAGTTCCTGCATCATCAGCCTGTGATTCCTGATATACGTCCTTTGATACTGCTCTCTTGCCGTAGTCTACGTTATCAAGCCAGCACCAAGCCTGTAAATCGGTAGCAAAAACTTCCTTGCCCCTGTATGAAAGGTTAGGTGTTCCGTCATCATTAAGTATAACACCCTGACGTTCGCCATTTTCATACCAGTACAGTACGCCGCCCTGTTCTATCCATACATAGTGTGCACCGACACCTGATGCCTCGTCAAAGTGACAAGGAACATTGTTTATTACTTCATCTCCCTTTGCCATTTCTCCTGTGGTCCAGTCAAAATAATAAGTAGCTTCATCGCCTGCTTCTGACGCACTGTTTACTGCCTTTGCAGTATCGCCTTTGCCTGCGCACCAGCCCTTTATCATCCTGCCTTCTGAATCATAACGTACCCATTTAAACAAAGAATTATCCTGCGCTGCACGCTGTTCGTATCCAGCAGTGTCAGCTTCGTATTCTTTCCAGTTGGTCGGCTGTATAACATCCTTTGAAGTTGCCTTTGCTCCGCCCTGAACTGCATCAAGGAAATACCATGCACTTGTACCAGGGTCATATATTTCCTTGCCACGGCCCTCGGTTCCCTGCTTTACGCCGTTTTCATACCAGTACAGTACGCCGTTTTCCTCGCTCCATCCGCTTTTATTTATCGTGACATCTACCTGCGTATTTTCATTACCTGCTACAAACTGAGCCTTAATAGTATCGGCAAGTTCCTGCGCTTTTGAATTATCATTAAACACAAGATTTACCGTATTAACCACATTACCTCCAAATGCAGGGTAATTACTGTTGCTTACCGTTGACACAGTTGACGGAATCGTAATGTTAAGCACATTCCCTGAATCTGAACCAGAATCCTGATTCTGTACATGGTAGAAAAGATTGCTCGGTATGGTTTTAATTCCATCCGCAAAAACAATACTGTTAAGATTCTTGCAGACTGAGAACGGACCATGGTAAAGTGATGTTCTTTCGTTTTGAACAACAGTTGCCTTCGTAACTGATGCAGGAATCGTAAGCTCAGTCATGGACCAGCCGCCAAAGCAGCCGCCACTAAGTGTTGTCACACTCTCAGGTAGGGTGAGCTTTGTAACCTGATTGATGTTATAAAAAGCAAATTCACCTATTGTTGTGATACCTGCCTGTGAGATATCAAACTCAGTAACATTCTCTGCATTATAAAAGGCATATTTTCCGATGCTTACCTTGCTGCCGCCTGACAGCTTTATTGAAGTAATTGCTGAAGGCGTATATGCAAAATAATCAGGCTCCAAATTAGAGGCAGCTGCACTCGGATTGTAGCTAAATGCGTAGTTGCCAACACTTTTTATATTAGCTACTTCAACTGCAGTAACCTTAGTACCTGTAAATGCCCTGTTTCCAATTGTTACCTCATCAGACTCAGTTATAATAACCGGGAAAGTCATATTAACACAGCCTGCAAATGCATTAGCATCGATTAATGTTATCTTCTTGTTAAAGGAGCCTGTAAACTGGATAGGCTTGACATCATCCTCTTTGTATTTTGCAATAGTGTTCATTGTAGATTTATCCTTAGCCACAACCTTGACACTCAGCTCAAAGCATGACTGTCCGAAACTCGTTGCACTTGAAATATCAATCGGATTTGTCAATGAATAGCAGCCGCTAAACGCAGAGGCTCCAAAGCTTGTAACATTTCCAAAGGAAATATTGTTTGAGTAATTGTAGCAGTCCTTGAAGGCGTTTTTCCCTACTTCTGTAACTGCTTCATTTAAGTTTATTGTCTTTAATGTCTTGGCACCGTTAAAAATATTTTCAGGTATCGAAGTTCCAAGATATGTTGCACTAACCAGTGATTCTGCACCTGAAAACGGTGTATTGGCGCACTTAGTAAGGCTGTTTGGAAGAACAACCTGTTCAACCGCCGTACCCTTAAGGAATGTACTGCCGATTGACTCAAGGCTTGCGCCAAAGGTAATACCCGATAAATTCTCACAGCCTTCAAAAACTGAATTGCCAATGCTTTCAACACTGTCAAGATTAATCGTCCCTGTAAGAGCTGAGCCCTTGAATGCAGTATTTCCAAATGCTTTTATTTTCTCAAGTCCGTTAACAGAGGTTAACGAGCTTGTATTATTAAATGCATTGGAGGCAATCTCCGTTACAGTATCCGCCCATGTAACCTTTGCAAGCTTCGTGGCGCCCTGCATAGCATTGGCAGGAATCACCGTTCTTTTGACCGAACCCTTGCTCTGGGCAAAACTCGCTTCTGTCAGCGACTCCGTTGCAAATGCATTGGAACCGATTGTCTGAACAGCTCCCGGAATGGTAACGGAGGTAAGTCCTGAGCCTTTAAAGGCACTGCCTCCAATCTCGTTAAGATTATCCGGAAGTGTGATACTTGTTAACGATTTACAGTTTTCAAATGCATTTGCGCCAATATTTATAATGCTGCTCTTTAGAGTAATTGACTGCAGAGAAGTACAGCCCTTAAACGCACTTGCACCAATTTTAGTGACACTGTCACCGTAATTGACATTCTTAAGTGCTGTTGCAGACATCATTGCATAATCCGGAATTGACGTGATTCCTGACGCAAAGGTAATTGTTTCAATCGAACTTCCGGCAAAAGTTCCCTTATTACTAAAAGTAATATCAACATCCTTCGGGCATTTAACTTCAAAGCTCGTAAGGCTTGTACAGCCAGAAAAAATACCCGCACCGTATGAATTAAGTCTTATCTCCTCATTGCCTGTTGTATAGATTGTTACGCTGGTAAGAGCCGTACAGTTTTTGAATGCTCCGCCTGCAATTTTACCGACAGTTGATGGTATCTTTACAGTCTTAAGTGCAGTAGCTCCCGCAAAGCCCGGACGTGTACTTCCGCTTACATCTGAACCTATTCCTTCTATTGCAAGACCATAAAGACCCTTATAGCTGTCCTTCTGACTTGCATCAGGAAACGGAAGTGTAACATCGGTCATAGCCTGTCCGGCAGCCGTACCGGTGCAGACATAGGTCACGATGTAGCTGCTTACGTCCTTGGTAAGAATAATGGCAACGTCGGAGGCACTCTTACCCGAATCAAAGTTTGCACCTGTAAAAGTCGGTGTTTCCGCATCCACATCGGATATACCGCTACATTCACCGATTACAGCTCCGGTCTTATCCAGCAGAATAAATGCAGCCGCTGTCGCCGCGCTTACCGCTGAATTCACGCTCACCGTTACGCCTAAAGCAAGCGTAAGAGCAAGCAAACCCATAATTAATTTTCTTATACCTTTTCTCATATATACACCCTTTCTTCTCAAAATGTGAATTTTATGTGTCCATTCTACCACATTGTTAGTTGCTTATCAATAAGAAAGTTTACAATCAACCAGCTAAAAAATAGGAATGTCACATCACTGACATTCCTATTTTAATATTTTAATCTAAGTTGAATAAGTAGCTTGCTTTGTCGAGTATTACGTTGTGCATTGTTACCTTGCTTGTCAATGGCTTCTGACCGCTTAGGTAGGCTGCCTGACTTGCGTAGCACTGCATTACTATTACATACTGTCCTTTTTTGAGTTTGCCGTCAATAGTCGGCTGGTACTCGGCAAGGAACTGGTATGGTACTCTGTCGGTCTTAGTCTGGATATTGTGAACTATGCCCGACACATTAAAGTCACAGATATCGCCCGGTGACGTTGCTCCGTCATCCCCGTAAATTACGCTAAAGGTATTATACATATTAACACCCGTATAGAATTTACTTGCCTGAGTGGTGTCAAGCTTTATCCACTGGATATCAGGGTCGGTGGACGTTGTGTAATTCAGGAATGCCGTACCTGCAAACGCATTTATGTTGTCGATATTCTGGAACGTTGGCGTCCAGTAATACTCCGGCACATAATATCCGCTGTTGGAGGTATAGAAATCATAAATTACCCACGATTCCGGTGTACTCATATCCGCAAGCACCCTCGGAACCTTAAAGGACTTGCCCTTATCATTCTTAACGGTTACATCCGGCTTGAACGGATTCTCAATCGTAATCTCACGGTCATTTAACGTGGTCTTATTCTCACGCACCATCTGAACCATGAACTCAATCGCATTTTCCGTCGAAAGCTTGCCATCTACGATTGCACTAGGTCTTACGCCCTCGGGACCTCCGAAGTAATCAAACATCAGGGTTGTATTATTTGAATTGGAGTTATTTACAACACTGAATTCCTCAGTAACCTCTTTACTTGCAAAGCCCTGTCCTAACTGATTACCTCCGATAAAGGTTCTCGCATAATAGTTTACAACCGTCGTCGGCTGCAGGTTATAGGCTAAACCAAATGCCTCATACCACTCATAGAATTCTGAAATGCTGTTGCCCCAAGGGAAATCTGTTCCAAGCTTTAAGTTATTCTCAGCAACCTCTTTGTGGTCCAAATAATATCCAAGCTCGGACAATACCTCATACGGATAAAAGAGCTGTACATTCCACTTTTTCTGGTCATAAAGAACTCCTGTAAAATACGTCGGACAATCGTCATCATCACCTCTTACGTCGCCCTTTACCTTTTGAAGCCCATATGGCTGCCACTCCTCACTGTCCACAACATACATATTGTAGATAAGGGTCGGGTCCGAGGCCTCAAAATAAAACATATATATCTTATCAAGATTAAGCACTGCCTTGCCGCCGTCTATATTAGCCGTAGCACTGTATGTAGTACGGTCCATAACCATTGACACTCTTCGTCCCTGATTCGGGTTAAGCGCTCTGGTGTAAATCTTATACGCTGCCTGCCACTCAATATCATTTGCCTTTGTCTGCATCTTCGCACTGGTATCAAGACCACCTAAATATTCTCCGCTTGAGTTATAGAGTGTCGGGAATCTTGCCGCACAAGGCTTATAGGTATTTGAAAGGAAGAGTGTATTATTTCCGTTGGTAATATAAACTAGGTCTATATCATTAAGGAACTTGTTGATATAACTGCACTCATTATCCCCGCTTCCAACATCATGATACTCTTCAGCACTCCAGCCGTTTGTTGCATAATCATAATAAACCATTTTATTAAGTTCTTCAGGTGTAACGGTTACAACCTGAACATTATAAGGATAGTAATTTATTACAGTATTACCCTCATCATCAGTACCCACAACTGCGTTATATGTTTCTACATAATAATCGGTATCAGCCATAAGAACCGGTGCAATCTTAAGGAGGTCCGCACCTGTTGTAATCTCACTTGTCTTAAAGGTCATATCCCAGGCTGAAATTTCATTCTTAAGGTCTATATTTGTTTCAGAACCCCACGCAGTCAAACCCGTATAGGAATCAATCACTATAAAGGATAACTGGTTTCTCGGGTCATTATACGGCTTCTCCGAAGTCTTTCGGCTCGCAATGGATGATGGCAAATGAATCGTATAACCGCCATCATAGCTTATGGTAACATCATCTGAATCACCACCCGTGGTTACCTGATATGTATCCGTACTTTCATATTTTCTGGCAGACCAATAGGTATAAAGGTCCGTAACTCCAAGTTCCTTTAAATTTGTATCCTTCGTGACACGCTGCAAATCCTTATTGGAATCTTCATAATACCAGCCACGGAACAAGTACTCGTCAACATAGGCCTCCATACTGTTAGGCGATATTATAACATCACCATTGTCAGCCGTATAGGTTTCATTGGAATATCCCAAAGTAATACATCCCTTTATAAACACATTACTGTTAACGTATATGTTATTATTATAATCTCCGGTTAAAACCTTGTACTCGCCTACAAATGCACTAGTAGATTCACCCGTACCAAGCGTTGAGGTTTTATTTGTGTCAGAATCATAGGTTACAAACTCACCTTTTTCAACAACATAATCAACCTTATAATGCCAAGCCGAGCCAAAGCCTGCGGCAACCTCCTCAGCTCTTACTATGTCGGACTGGGTCTTTTCCTTCTTCTCCTCAAGGGCGATACTCAGTCTCTTTTCATACTCTTCTTCAAAGCCCTCAAGATGCTCCTCAATAAATGTCAACATCTGAGGATAATATTCCTGATACTGAGCGTAGCTCATTCCGCCCCATGCAGTTGCATTGTAAGGGAACTGGTCATAAAAGCCCTCAAAGCCATCCCAATATATTTTCTTGTTTTTGTCTTTATACATTAAATCATTTGTGGTCCAATAGTATGAAAGTGATGCATAGGACTTGCCTGTAAGCTTATAGAACAGATACTCCCTTGTCATCTTCCTTACTTCTTCTTTCTCGGACTCAGTAAGCTCCATATCGTCATACTCTGCATTTGTATATCCATATACACTGGAATCCTTGACATAGGCACGTATCTCAGTCTTGGCAACATTCGGCGCAATCTCAAGAATTACATACGGATTGTCAACTGTTCCGAGATCATCAAGCTTTGTATTAACATTATCAGCATCTTCACTCTTCAGATTATTCTTAAAGATTCCGTTATACGTTGTTCCGTTAAATGTAAAGTTAGCACTATAATCATAATAATCAACATCCACAGTGCTATTGAATTTATATGTATAGTTTTCCGAGTCATCCGTAGTAGATGATGCCGTATCCTCCGCAGCCGCCGTGTCCGAAGCCACGCTGTCCGTAGCTGAGGTGG
>CAYOHM010000043.1:0-16232 GCA_964403785.1 uncultured Alistipes sp. | reverse complement strand
CTCCTTACAGTAAAATATCCTCAAGCTTTCTCTTCGGCACGTAATGTACGTTATTTTCATCCCTGTAATAATCTGTTTTACCGTCCTGCACTTCTGTAATAACTATTTTCTCAATAGGCTTTCCTATTGCCACTATAAGCTGCGGTGCAATATTTTCTGCAAGACCCAGCTTATCCTTAACCTCCTCAGGACTGAAATTGCCAATCATGCATCCTCCAAGTCCTTTTTCTGTCGCTGCAAGTAAAATTGTCTGCGCCACAATTCCCACATCCTTCATAAACCTTGCAGTATTAGGTGCAATATCGGTATCCTGACATATTACTATAAACCCCGTAGGATATGTCCCTTCAAATGGAAGATTGAGTTCTGACAGTGCTCTCGCCCATTTAGTCATGGAACAGATAAGTCTTACCTTCTCCGGTTCATAAGCTATATAATACTTTAATGGCTGCAGGTTGACACTTGAAGCCGTATATCTGGTTAAATCAACAAATTCGAGCAATTCTTCCCTGCTGATTCTGCGGTTTTCATCAAAGCCTCGGTAGCTTCTGTTGGCTACTACTATATCTCTAAGCATAATTTTCTCCTTTTTTTACAAAATAATAGTCCTGAGAATACTCTCGGGACTATTATAGCACATTTATATAAAATTAGTATAATGGATGTTTGTCAGTTAATGATTTAACAATGCTTGTTGCCTCTGCAGCATTCTTCTCTATATCATCAACGGCAAGCGAGATTGCCTGTGCAATCGAATCCATTTCTGACGGAACGAAGCCTCTTGAGGTAATGGCTGCAGTACCCAGTCTGATACCGCTTGTAACAAAAGGCTTAGCAGGATCATTAGGAATTGCATTCTTGTTACATGTTATATTAACCGTATCCAAAAGCTTTTCAACTTCCTTACCGGTCTTGCCCTTGCTTAAGAGATTAACAAGCATTAAATGATTGTCCGTACCGCCTGATACAAGATCAAAGCCACGGCTTGTAAGTCCTTTTGCAAGTGCCTGCGCATTATCAATAATATTCTGTGCGTATACCTTAAAGCTTGGGTCAAGAGCCTCCTTAAGACATACCGCCTTAGCTGCGATAACGTGCATAAGAGGACCGCCCTGAATACCAGGGAATACTGCCTTATTGAAATTATATTTCTCATTAGCCTCGGCAGTAGCCATAATCATACCGCCTCTCGGACCGCGAAGTGTCTTATGAGTTGTTGTTGTAACAACATCCGCATAAGGAATCGGGCTCTGATGAAGACCTGCTGCCACAAGTCCTGCAATATGGGCAATATCCACCATAAGAACTGCTCCAACCTTGTCTGCCACTTCCTTAAATCTCTTAAAATCAATTGCTCTTGCATAAGCGGATGCACCGGCAACAATCATCTTAGGCTTGCACTCCAGTGCAATCCTTTCTAATTCGTCATAATCAATAAACCCTTCATCATTAACACCGTAAGGAACGATGTTAAAATATGAACCTGAGAAATTAACCGGTGAACCATGCGAAAGATGTCCTCCGTGTGCAAGATTCATACCCATAATAGTATCACCCGGCTTACATACGGCAAAGAAAACCGCCATATTTGCCTGAGCACCCGAATGTGGCTGAACATTAACATACTCACAGCCAAATAACTGTTTTGCTCTTTCCCTTGCGAGCTCCTCTACAACATCCACATACTCGCAGCCGCCGTAATATCTCTTTCCCGGATATCCTTCAGCGTACTTGTTGGTAAGCGGACTTCCCATCGCAGCCATAACTGCCTTACTTACAAAATTCTCTGAAGCAATAAGCTCAATATGGCTTCTCTGACGTGAAAGCTCATCATTAATCGCACTTGCTACTTCCGGGTCGAAATTAGCAATTTCATCAAAAGAATACATTCCTCTACCTCCCAAATTAATTTGCAAACATTATATCATACTTCAAATGCTTACTCAACCTTAAATGCACTTATTGTCTGAATAAGATGCTCGGCGTTTGCCGATAAATCCCCTGCCTCATCATTGAGATCTTCAACAGCCTCAAGCTGCCTTTCAACAGTTGCGGTAACCTCCTCAACTGATGCCGTAGTTTCCTCTGACACTGCCGAGATACTTGAAATAGCAACAAGGGTGTTGTTCTTGGCATCATCAATATCCTTCATTCCCCTTCTGATACCTGCGATGCTGTCTGCAAGACTTCCAACCTTATCATCAATCTCATTAAACACGTCAACAGTGTGCTTGAGCGCCTCATCCTGTGAGGCAACTATTTCCTCCGCCTTACGGGCAACATACACTGTTTCCTGCGTCTTATACTCAATGTCATCAACAATATTTTTAATCTTATTTGCCGATTCAGCGGACTGGTCTGCGAGCTTACGGATTTCATCCGCAACCACCACAAAGCCACGGCCTGCCTCACCTGCTCTTGCTGCCTCAATTGAAGCATTTAAAGACAAAAGGCTTGTCTGGTCCGCAATTACATTAATCGCCGAAACAATACTTCCTATCTGTCTTGAGGCAACCTCAAGGGACTCTATACCGTTGATAATACTTCTGGTAACCTCTACCGTATCTTTCGCCTTAGAATTCAGCTCATCAATGGATGTAAGTCCGTCCTTTACAACCTCGCTTGCACTTTCTGCAATTCCGGAAATATTTTCAGCACTTCCCGCAACAACACCAATCTGCTCCGCAAGCGTGTCCATCTGCTTCATACAGTCTTCCGAATCTGAAGCCTGCTGTATTATGCCTTCCTCAATTCCGGTCATTACTTCCTTGATATTCTTGGTCGCATCAAGAAGTACCTGTGCATTTGAGGCAACGGTCTCAGCCGATGAATTCACCTGTGCCGATATTCCTTTGGAATTTTCAATCATTCCCTTGGTCTTATCAATCATATTATTCATACTTGTGGCAAGGACACGGAACTCATCTTTTCTGTCAATATCAACCTGTGCTGTAAGATCACCCTGTGCAACATTTTCAAGCTTGTTCATTATCTTGTGGATTGAGGAATCAATTCCAAACGATAATATACCGCCAATCACAAGTGCTATAACAAAAGCAGCAATCACAACAACTACCGTTGTTACAAGTATTTTGGATGCCTGCGCTGTTATTAAGGTCTTAGGAACGAGCGCACATACAGCCATTCCCGATTCCAGCTTGGAGTAAATAAAAAGCTGGCTGTTGTTGTTCACATATGTATAGCCATCCGTTGCCTCGTCATCAGCTATATTTTTGAAGAACTCCTCATCACAGAAATAATTTCCATCCTCCTGTGAATTATTGATTTCATATCCGTCCTGTGAAACAAGTGCAACAATGCTTCCGCTGCCAAGCTCAAGGTCCTCAATCGGTTTCTTCACCATATCATAATTGATATCCAGTATCAGATAACCAATCGGTTTATGGGACTGATTATAAAATAAGGTTTCCAGCGACACACCATACTTTGCTGTGGAAAGCTCATCAAAATCCGGACGTTTCATAGACCAGATAAGCTTATTTTCCGTAATCTGCCCTGCCTCCTGTGACTGTGCAAATGCAGTGTAGAGGTCGCCATCCTTAATCGAATATGTATAAATAGCCTTACCGTAATTGCAGAAAACATATACATTATCTATCGCCTCATTGCTTGAGGCAACTGACATATAATAGTTCTGTGCAGTCTTATATACATCGCCCTCTTTTAAAATATCCGACTTATAATACTTTGAATAATACTCCTTCGCGGAGGTGTTATTTACCATTTCCCTGCTGACCGCCTCAACATTGTCAAACATCAGATTATAGTAATCGGACGTCTTTATGATTGTCGACAATGTAGCATCCTCATAATTCTTTATGATTGCAGAGGCTGCAGTTCTGTAAGACACAACGCCAAGAACAATTATCAAAATAAGAGGAACGATAAATCCGCCAATCAGCTTGAACTTTATCGTATTTATCTGCGTTAGTTGAAACTTATCTTTAGTTGAATCGCTCAAAGATTTTCTTTCCATTGTATTAACTGGTGTTTTATTTTTGTCAAAAAAGGCTTTTAAATCTTTCATATATTCGGTCTCCTTTGCATCAAGCATCACTATATAATGGACTTATTGAGTGTTGGCTGAAATATTTTATTTTTCCTGTCCGGCTGATATACTGATTGACAGCTCTGCAAGCTGCTTATCATCAACCACATTCGGGGCATCCGTAAGAAGACAGGAAGCATCCTTTACCTTAGGGAATGCTATAACATCACGGATACTGTCTCTCTTTGCCATAAGCATTACAAGACGGTCAAGTCCGTATGCAAGTCCGGCATGCGGCGGAACGCCATACTTAAATGCATCGAGAAGGAATCCGAATTTCTCACGTGTAGCCTCCGGTGTAAGTCCAAGTGCCTTGAACATTCTTTCCTGAACGTCTGCCTGGTGGATTCTTACACTTCCTCCTCCGATTTCCGTGCCGTTAAGCACTATGTCATAGGCCTTGGCACGTACCGCGCCCGGGTTAGTCTCAAGCATATCCAAATCCTCATCCATAGGCATTGTAAAAGGATGATGCATTGCAACATATCTTTCCTCTTCATCCGACCACTCAAACTGAGGGAACTGTGTAACCCATAAAAACCTGTACTCATTCTTATCAAGAATACCCTTCTGCTGAGCAAGCTCAAGACGAAGCGCACCAAGCACATTCCAGACAATCTTGTTGCGGTCAGCGGCAAACAAAAGAAGATCGCCCGGTTTTCCGTCAAGCGCCTTAACTATGGCATCAAGTTCTTCCTGCGTCATAAACTTAGAGAAGGATGACTTATATGAGCCGTCCTGTGCAATTGAAAGATAAGCCAGTCCTTTTGCGCCGTAACCCTTGGCAAAATCAACAAGAGCATCAATCTTCTTTCTCGGCATATCACCCATACCATCGGCATTAATGCCGCGCACAGAGCCTCCATTCTCGATTGCTCCGGTGAATACGCCAAATCCGCAATTTTTAACGATATCTGTGATATCCTTTAATTCCATTCCAAAACGAAGATCAGGCTTATCTGAACCGAAACGGTCCATTGCCTCCTGCCAAGTCATTCTCTGGATAGGAAGCTTTACCTCTACGCCAAGCACCTCCTTGAAAAGATATGCCAGAAGCCTCTCATTTACATCAATTACATCATCAACATCCACAAATGAAAGCTCCATATCTATCTGGGTGAACTCAGGCTGACGGTCCGCCCTCAAATCCTCATCACGAAAACACCTTGCTATCTGCATATATCTGTCATAGCCCGAGCACATAAGCATCTGCTTAAAGAGCTGCGGTGACTGCGGAAGTGCGTAAAACTTGCCCGGGTGAACGCGGCTTGGCACAAGATAATCCCTTGCGCCTTCCGGCGTACTCTTTGTGAGCATCGGCGTTTCTATCTCAAGGAAGCCCTCATTTGCAAGAAATGCCCTTGTAAGAGTAGCCACCTTACTTCTCATGATTATATTGGACTGTATGTCCGGTCTTCTAAGGTCAAGACAGCGATACTTAAGTCTTAACTCCTCCTTGGTGCTGATATTCTCCTCAATCGGAAACGGAGGTGTCTGTGACTCTGACAGGATTCTGATATCCTTTGCAACTACTTCAATTTCGCCCGTTGCAATATTAGTGTTGACCGCGCCGCTTCTTGCCTCAACCGTACCGGTAACGGCAATCACAAATTCGCTTCTGAGCTTTCCTGCCTTTTCAAATCCTTCACTTCCGATTTTGTCCTCTTCAAATATAATCTGCAAAATACCGGAACGATCCCGAAGATCAACGAAAATTATGCCTCCCTTATTACGATTCTTGGAAACCCAGCCCATAACAGTAACTTCCCTGCCTATATCAGCTTTTGAAAGCTCTGCACATCTGCAGCTCCTCTTAAGGCCTTTCATTGATTCCGCCATTTTATTGTCCTCCTGTTAATAATAATTTTTCTATTCCATCAAATACAAGGCTGCTCTCACTAAGCATCTTTAGCGTCCCATCCTCGTGTATGACTCTCTGAAATGCAATAAATACTTCCATATCGAAGTTTTTCACTTCATCTATCATAATTTCAATAGCCGCATCATAGGAAAAGGCTTTACGATACGGTCTGTCGGAAATAAGCGCCGCAAACTCGTCCGCAACCTTAAGAACTCTCGCCCCGATTGGGATTTCCTCGCCCTTAAGATTATCAGGATACCCCGAACCGTCATAACATTCATGGTGATGCAGTACCGTGTCAAGCGTAAGATAACTAAAATCATAGTGTTTTAGAATATCATAGCTGATTTTAGAATGCATGCGCATGTATTTCATTTCCTCCACAGCGAGAGAATTCTCATTACGTCCGTACAGATATCTGGAAAGCTCAAGCTTGCCGATATCATGCACTAAGCCTGCAACTGCTATATCGTAACCCATACTCTCATCAATACCCATCTCTTTGGCAATGAGATTAGTCAGATTACTCACAACTATACCGTGGTTAAGACCACTTTTTAAATCCTTTATAAGCGTACTGTCAAGTAACTCCATTCTGCACTCCTTAATGGCAACATACAAAAACAAAACATCTCATATTTATTATATTTTTTATATAGAAAAAGTCAATTAATTTTCCAAATAAGCCCGCTTCCTGTCTATCATCTCATCAATACGCTCAATGTAGCTCTTTACATCCTTAACATTTTCTGCACGTTCGATTCGATTTTCCTTGGGAAATACAAATTTGCTAGATGCTCCTGCCCCCAAAGCGATTATGCTTTGGCGTTCCTCCATAATCAGTATATTATACAGACCTTCATAACCTTCCTTTGCATATCCGACATTTTCAAAATTACCCGCCATATTTTTCTGTCGGTACAGATAATACGGATTTAATCCCATATCCTTGGCATAACCGGCTGTCATATTTATTATCTCATCCGTATTCATTATCTTATCCGTGAACTTAGCCTTTTGGTAATTAAGCGCCGCTGCACGCTTTATTGCAAGCGAGTGCACCGTCAGATTATCGGGAGAGAGCTTTTTAACCTCCTCCATCGTATGACGGACATCCTCCATGGTTTCGCCCGGAAGTCCGACTATAAGGTCCATATTTATATTGTCAAACCCACATTCCCTTGCAAGCTTAAAAGCATCAATGACCTGCAAAACCGTATGTCTTCTTCCGATTAAATCGAGTGTCTTCTGGTTCATGGTCTGAGGATTTATCGATATTCTCGACACATTATGTTTTCTTAAAACATAAAGCTTCTCCCTTGTAACACTGTCCGGTCTTCCTGCCTCAACGGTAAGCTCCTTAAGCCGTGATAAATCAAAGCCCTCTTCAAGCCGGGTAAGCACCCTGTCAAGCTGCGCCGGACTTAAGGTTGTAGGCGTACCTCCGCCAAAATAAATCGTATCAAGCTTTCTGTCAGAAACTGCATTTGACACATATTCCATTTCTTTTATGAGTGCATCCACATAAGAATCCGTCCTGCTGCCCCAGATTCCAATCGGATATGAGGTGAAGGAACAGTAAAGACAGGTTGTCGGACAAAAAGGAATCCCTACATACAGGCTTATGCCGTTCTCATAATCCAATCCGGACAAAAGCCTTTTCTCACGTTTTGCCACCTCCAATGAAAGCATGGTCTTTAGGCCACTTACCTTATAATGGTCCTTCATAAGTGCAATTATTTCTTCATCGGATTTTCCCTCATCAAGAAGCGACATCACAATCTTGGTCGGACGCACACCGGTCAGCATCCCCCACGGGAGGAGCTTGTTGGTATTTTGTGACAAAGACAAATAAAGGCAAGTTTTGAGTGTGTCAAACATTGCCTTTCTGCTGTCTGCATCCGATACTGCGCTTTTAACCATGCCGTCAATATCAACAGTTATATTTAATCCGTCAATTGTTACTGTTATTATCTTGGAAATAGTATCTTCCTCATCGGCTCTGCCTTCCACCTTCTCGTATGGGTGAAATGCCTTGGTGAGCACCCTGACTTCATCATAATATACAGAATCATTTACATTAACTAAAATCATTTTAAATTCCCGATTTTCATTTTATTTAAAGCACTAAAAATTATAGTCCCCGTTAAAATACTGCACGCAGCAGTTATTTATCTTCTCATATGCAATAGTGGTACTATCCCCATGTCCCGGATAAACCACGGTTTCATCAGGAAGGACAAATATCCTGTCCCTTATCGACCTTAACAGCTCATTGCTGCTGCCTGTCGGGAAATCCGTTCTTCCCACGGACGTATTAAATATCGTATCTCCGCTTATAAGTACATTGGCTTCTTCAATGTAATAACAGCAGCTCCCCTTTGTATGTCCCGGAGTATGCAGCACCTTAAACTTAATATCCGCCATTTCAATAATATCTTCGTCATTTACCAAAATATCCGCCGTCATAACATACGGGGCAGAAAATTCCTGGGACAAATTAACATAGGAGCTTTCAAGCACCTCCTGCTCTGCCGTATAAGCATATGACTGTATACCATACCTCCTGCAGACATCCTTAACTGCCATAATATGGTCAAAATGTCCATGTGTTAAAAAAACTGCCTTCGGAATATAGCCCTTATTCTGAACTATTTCAAAAATAGTTCCGGCATCATATGCAGGATCAATGATAACTGTTTCCATTGTATCCACATTGCATACAAAATAGCAGTTTGTTCCCATCATTCCAAGTGTTTTGTAATCAACGGCTATCCTGCCCATAATCCGCCTCCCATGTACAGCTAAATACGCATTTTATTGTCCGGTTGTTCTTTCAATATCAATAACATCCTCTACATTACGGATTTTCTCAACAAGCGACTGAAGCTCACCGGTTGATTTTACGTCAAATGAAATAAGAATGGTTGCCTTGCCCTGCTTATTGATACGGCAGTTCATTGAGGTAACTCCGACATTGTTTTCCGTCAATACCTTAGTGATGTCAACAATGATGCCGATACGGTTATTGGCATAAATGCTGATTTCCACTGAAAATCTCTTGTCCGACTCAAGCTTATCTGACTGCCATTCTGCGTCAATAAGCCTTGCCCTCTCGATTTCAGGCAAATTAATAATATTTACACAGTCCGTTCTGTGTATTGAAATACCCCTGCCTCTGGTAACAAATCCAACTATCTCATCACCCGGAACAGGCGTACAGCATCTTGAAAAACGTACTGCAACATCGCCTGCGCCCTTAACGATAATACCGCTTGAGGTTTTCTTAGGACTTAACTTATCACCCTTATCCGCACTCGGTGCTCCCGTAACTGTGGCTGAGCCATTAGAAATTGACACAAGAATTTCCTGGTCGGTAATTTCCTTCTTGCGCTTCTTTTCATATTCTTCGGACAGCTTATTAACCACCTGGCTTTCCTTAAGTCCGCCATGTCCTACGGCTGCAAGAAGTGAATCCCAATCCCTGAAACCGTATTTGGTTATGGTCTTATCCATAAATTCCGGGGCAGCAATTTCCGCAAGGTTGATATTCTTGCCCTTACAATAGTTCGATATAAGGTCGCGCCCCCTTATTATATTGTCATCCTTAAGCTCCTGCCTGAACCATTGATTTATCTTATTGCGCGCCTGTGCGCTCTTTACTATTGTCAGCCAGTCGCGGCTCGGTCCCTTTGAATTGTTGGAGGTTAAAATCTCAACCCTGTCACCGTTCTTCAAGACGTAATCTATATTTACAAGCTTGCCGTTCACCCTTGCGCCGACCATTTTATTGCCGACGGCACTGTGAATACTGTATGCGAAGTCAATCGTCGTCGAACCCGCAGGCAGATTCTTGACATCACCCGACGGGGTAAAGCAGTACACTGAATCGGAGAATAAATCCAAATCACTCTTTACGGAGGACATAAACTCCTGATTGTCGGACATATCCTTTTGCCACTCAAGAATCTGGCGAAGCCATGCCATCTTAGCCTGCTCGTTGCTGTCGCCCTTGCCGCCCTCCTTGTACTTCCAGTGAGCCGCAATACCATATTCAGCAATCCTGTGCATTTCATGAGTTCGTATCTGAATTTCAAACGGCTGTCCTGTCGAAGAAATAAGCGTTGTGTGAAGCGACTGGTACATATTCTGCTTAGGCATCGCAATGTAGTCCTTAAACCTTCCCGGAATAGGCTTATACATTTCATGAATCACACCCAGCGCCGCATAACAGTCCTTTACCGTCTCAACGCGGATTCGCACCGCAAATATGTCATAAATCTGGTCAAGAGTCTTGTTCTGATTAACCATCTTACGGTAAATACTGAAAAAATGCTTAACACGTCCGTCAATCTGTGCCTCGATGCCTGCGTTGTCAATGTGCATCTTAACCTCTCTTACAACGCTGTTAATGAAAATCTCCCTTTCCTTCTGGCTTAAGCTGATTTTCTTGGCAAGGTCATTATATTCATCCGGCATAAGATACTTCATGGCAAGATCGTCAAGTTCGACTTTAATCTTGGAAATACCGAGCCTTCCTGCTATCGGTGAGTAAATTTCAAGGGTTTCTTTTGATTTCTCTTTCTGTTTCTCAGGCTTCTGATACTGCATCGTGCGCATATTGTGAAGTCTGTCCGCGAGCTTGACAAGGACAACCCTGATGTCCTTTGCCATAGCAAGAAACATCTTGCGCAGGTTTTCTGCCTGAAGCTCCATTTTATCCACGGAATAATTGAGCTGTGTCAGCTTCGTGACACCGTCTACCAAAAGTGCGATTTCATCACCGAATTCCTTCGCAACATCCTCTATACTCATCGCAGTATCTTCAACAACGTCATGAAGAAGGCCTGCCACAATGGTTTCCTTATCAAGCTCAAGCTCTGCAAGAATGATTGCAACGCAAATAGGGTGGATAATATACGGTTCACCCGACTTGCGCTTCTGTCCCTCATGCGCGTTCTTTGCGGTCTGATATGCCTTTTCTATCATTGACAAATCAGTATTGGGACGATACTTTTTAATGCTCTTTATGAGCTCGTCATAAAGCTCCTGTGGGCTTGTAAAATCAGCCGGAGCCTTCACCGGACTTTCAAGTGTATCAAGTTCCTTATTCAGAATCTGTTCATCTGTCATGCTAAGCACCTGCTTTCAAACTCTTTCTTTCCTAAAGCCCAAAGGACCAGTCTTCAAAAAATTATTATCCTTTATATTATAATTTTATTATAGAAAAAAATCAATCAAATTGTGCATAGTATATCTTCCTGTATATTCCATCCTTTTCCATTAGCTCGGAATGTGTCCCCTGTTCAGCCACTCTTCCGTCACTGATTACAAGAATCTTATCTGCATTCCGGATTGTTGACAGTCTGTGAGCAATTACAAAACAGGTCTTATCCTTCATAAGATTACGCATTGCCTGCTGAATTTTCACTTCGGTTCTGGTGTCAACATTGGAGGTTGCCTCGTCCAAAATAAGCATCCTCGTATCCATAAGCATTGCTCTGGCAATGGTAATGAGCTGTTTCTGCCCCTTTGAAATATTTGCTGCATCCTCGGAAAGCACCGTATCATAACCCTTCTCAAGGGACTCGATAAAATCGTGCACACGCGCTGCCTTGGCTGCCTCAATCACCTCATCCCTGGTGGCGTTTTCCCTGCCGTAGGCTATATTTTCATAGACAGTTCCGGTAAAAAGCCATGTGTCCTGAAGCACCATTGCATAGGATTTTCGAAGCGAGTCTCTTTTTACCGTTTTAATCTCATTGCCATCTACATAAATAGCGCCTTCATTTACATCATAAAACCTCATAAGCAGATTGATGATAGTGGTCTTTCCGGCTCCCGTCGGTCCAACTATTGCAGTAAGGCTGCCCGGCGCTGCATACAGGCTCATATTTTGCAGAATATTTTTCTCAGGTACATATCCAAAAGTAACATTCCTGATATCAACCTCTCCCCTTACCTCAGTAAGCTCCTTTGCGCCTGCAATATTCGGTTTTTCCTCAGGTTCGTCGATAAGCTTAAACACCCTTTCCGCTGCTGCAAATGCTGACTGAAATTCGTTCATTATATTGGCAGCCTCATTTATAGGTCCTGAAAATTTCCTTGAATAAAGCACAAAGGAAGAAATATTTCCAAGACTTATTCTGCCGTTTATAAATAAAATCGCTCCAAATACGGTAATAAGAGATAACGAGAGATTATTAATGAAATTAACACTCGGTCCGTTCATTGTTCCGTAATAGTCGGCGTCATAAAAGGCATTTACGACCTCCTCATTATGCTTTTCAAACCTCTCAATAACATTTTTCTCCTGATTGTAGGCTTTAATCGTCCTATGTCCTGCAAGCATCTCCTCCACATATCCGTTCAGCCTTCCGATTGCTGCGGACCGCTTTCTAAAAAGCGGTCTGGTTCTTCGGGTTATAAATCTTGTAATCATAAATGCCATTGGCACCGTAAATACAAATATTATTATCAGAATAGGAGATATCGTGAGCATCATTGCAAATGAACCCACTACCGTAATAATACTAGTAAGTATCTGGATAATATCCGTCGAAAGTGAGGTGTTTATGGTATCTATATCATAGGAAATCCTGCTTAAAATGTCCCCCGTCTGATGTGTATCAAAATAGGACACGGGGAGTTTTTGCAGGCTTTCAAAAACATCCTCCCTCATCTTATAAACAGTTTTCTGCGTTATATGTATCATAAGAACCGAAAGGGCATATGAAAGTGCCGATGAAAGCAGAAAGAAAACCGCCATCAGTGCTGCATAATAATACACGCTGCCAAAGTCAACCCTTCCCCTGCCCGGTTCAATCGCATCTATCGCAAGACCGGATAATTTAGGTCCCAGAAGCGAGAACATATTGCTCGCGATTGACATAACCAGAGCCAGCAGCAAAAGCCATTTAAACTGCAAAAGATATGTTCCGAGCCTCACAAGTATATTTTTTTTACTTATTTTAGAAAAATTTTCAACGCCGCCCTTATCGGATTTGCCGTTTGAGTAGGCTTCCCTAAAGGTTTGTTCCAAACTAGGCATAAGCTATTCCTCCCCCACTATACCGCAAGCTGCGAATCACTTATCTCTTTATAAATTTCACAGCTTTCCAGCAGCTCACTATGAGTTCCGTAACCAATCATCCTGCCGCCGTCCAAGACCATAATATGGTCGCAGTTCATTATCGAACTGATTCTCTGGGCAATGATAATTGTGGTTGTATCAGGATAATTATCATTTATGCCGCGTCTGATTGCCGAGTCCGTCTTATAATCAAGCGCGCTTGATGAATCATCCAAAATCAAAATCTGAGGATTACCTGCAAGTGCCCTTGCAATAAGAATACGCTGTTTTTGTCCTCCGCTTAGGTTAGCTCCCCTAATCGCGACATCCGACATATAACCCTTTTCCATAGTCATTATGTGTTCATCTATCCGGGCGAGCTGCGCCGCCCTCTTTACTTTATCCATATCAATATTTCTGCCGATACTGATATTTTCGTAAACCGTATTTTCAAAAATCATATCATTCTGGAAAGCCGTGCCAAACATCTGATGAAGCCTGTCATTCGGGATACTTCTTACATCCTCTCCGTTTATCAGCACCCTTCCGTCAGCGGCATCATAGAATCTGAGAAGCAGGCTTATAAGGGTGGTCTTGCCCGAGCCCGTTGCACCTATAATTCCAAGACTTTCTCCTTTATTCAATGCAAAGCTGATGTTCTTTAGATTGTCGCATTTGCCATTATATGAAAATGTGACATTTTGAAATTCAATATGGGGAATATTTTCTTCTTCGGCTGCTATGCCATATTCGGCTCTCAGTGTTTCCATATCATCACATACATCAATGACCTGCATGACACGGTCTGCGGACGCCATTGCCTGCGACATTTTGATAAACAGCCTTGTGATTGAAAGCATTGCATTAAGAATAATCGTAAAATATGTAAGAAATGCCACTATTTTACCACTCTCGGTAAGACCTGCATTTACCCTGTATGCACCGACCAGAATAACCATTACCCAGCCCATATTGAGTATGAAATTCATAAACGGATTGGTAATACTCATCGTTACGGCGGCTTTTTTCTCACGCCTTACAACCTCTGAATTGATTTGTGCAAATGTCTCCCTCTCATAGTCATTTTTGGAGAGTGCCTTAATTACCCTTATTCCCGTTATATTTTCACGTACCTTTCTGATGAGCACATCCACAGCCTTCTGCTGCTTCAGGTAAAGCGGGATTCCTTTTTTTGAAACATAAATAACAAGCAGCAGCATAAATGGCAGCATAGCCACAAGTACAAGTGCAAGTGAATAGTCAAGGGTCATTGTTACCACTATTCCGCCCACAAGCAGTATCGGTGCACGCACACCCAGACGCTGCATCATTCCGATTGCATTATGTATATTGTATACATCTGACGTAAGCCTTGAAACCAAGGAGCTTTCCGTAAATTCATTTACCCGGCTGCAGGAAAGATATGATACCTTTTCAAACAAATCATAACGAATTTTTTGAGCCGAAAGCTGGGCAACCCTTGATGCGAACCTGTTTGCCAGTATATTTCCCAAAAGAGCACCAAGCGCACAGACAAGCATCAAAAAGCCCCACCAAAACACAAGTGAAATATTGCGGGTAGGAACTACATCATCAATCATATATGCCAGAATCCACGGAATCATAAGGTCCATAACAGTGCCGGCAAATTTAATCAAAAAACCTCCCAGCATCCGCATATAATATGGCTTTAAATAAACTGTTATAATTTTTTTCATAACCCATCCCATCCTTAAGATGTGAAAAAAACATCAGGCAATATTTTATAAGCTTATTATAAAATATTGCCTGTCGTGACAATTCCTTTGATTTTATTACTTACATACAATATTTACAATCTTGCCCGGAACATATATTTCTTTAACTATGCTGCCCGTAAGCTTGTCTGAAAGTGCCTGCTTACCTGCCTTGAGTGCATCCTCCTTAGAAATATCCGCCGGTACTGACACAACTGCCTTGGTCTTACCGTTAATCTGTACGGCAATTTCGATTTCATCATCCTTAAGATGTGCCTCATCAATCTTTGGCCAAGAAGAAGCAAATACACTCTCCTCATGTCCGAGAACACTCCAAAGCTCCTCTGCAACATGCGGTGCAAACGGTGAGAGAAGTATAACGGCTGTTTCAAGAGTTTCCTTATCAATTCCGCCTTCCTTCTTTGAGAGCTCGATAAGCTTATTATTGTACTCCATAAAACCGCTTATTGTTGTATTTAAGCTGAAGGACTCAAGCCTTGAGGTGATGTCCGCCGTCATTCTGTTGCGAAGCTTGAGCATATCCTTGGAAGCAGCTACATTCTTATCACAGTTCTCATAAACAAGTGTCCAGAAACGTGTGATAAATCTTCTGACGCCGTCAATTCCTCTGTCATCCCACTCAGCATCCACTTCAGGCGGTCCGACGAACAACTCATACATACGAAGCGAGTCACAGCCGTAATCATTGACAAGTGTGTCAGGAGAAACCACATTGCCCATTGACTTACTCATCTTCATAGCCTTGGTGCCATACTTTTCAATATCATCAGGCTTTTTGCAAATCATACCCTGATTAAAGAGCTTGGTAAACGGTTCATCAAAATCGATTACACCGATATCATTAAGGAACTTTGTGTAAAATCTTGAATACAGCAGGTGAAGAACCGCATGCTCAACACCGCCGATATACATATCCACAGGAAGAAGCTTATCGGCCTTCTCCTTATTAACCAGCTCATCCTTATTCTTATTATCAACGTACCTCAAGAAATACCATGAAGAGCCTGCCCACTGAGGCATTGTATTAGTTTCTCTCTTGGCAGGCTTGCCGCAGCAAGGACAGGTTGTATTAACCCACTCGCTTATACCCGCAAGCGGAGATTCGCCCGTTCCTGTCGGCTCATACTTCTCAACCTCCGGAAGGAGCAGCGGAAGCTGGTCCTCAGGAACAGGAACACAGCCACAGTCAGGGCAATGCACGATAGGAATCGGCTCTCCCCAGTAACGCTGTCTTGAGAATACCCAGTCACGAAGCTTATAGTTGGTGGTCTTCTTTCCAAAGCCCATCTTCTCTATCATTTCAGGAGCCTGTTTCTTAAGAACTGCTGACTCCATACCATTCCATTCGCCCGAATTAATCATTGTACCGCTGGCTTCTGTGTATGCCTGTGTCATATTTTCAATTTCCTTACCATCCTTGGCAATAACCTGAATGATAGGAAGATTAAATTTTGTGGCAAACTCAAAATCCCT
>CAYOHM010000042.1:0-16734 GCA_964403785.1 uncultured Alistipes sp. | reverse complement strand
CAGCAGGATATGCAAAGCGCCTTGAGGGAATCCAGATAGTTTTAGTTCCAAAGGGAGGAGCAGCTCCTGCGGCAAATTACGGCGGAGTAAATAGCAGCCAAACAACAGCGTATGTGCAGAAGTAGGCAATGGCCCGGTGATAAAATTAAAAAAAGGGGGAACAAAGGTATGAGAAAGCTGAGAAACAGGCTGCTGGCGTTAGCGCTGGCGGCGGTTTTAGGTGCTGGCTCGGTAAGCTTCGGCGTGAGTGCTGAAGAAATTACGGATGACACAGTGACAGAGGTCTCGACAGAGTTTTCGACAGAGGAAGCAGGTTATGCGGAGACTGGGAACCTGGATGCTGAAACAATGAATTCTTCAGCTGAGGAGGAAAATGTTTCGGAGGAAACAGCTCCGGCTGAGGAAGAAGATGTTGTGACAGAGGAGATATCTGCGGAAGCAGAAACAAGCATGTTAGAGCTTAATGAGGCTAATTTTCCGGATGAAGTATTTAGGTCATGCCTGGCAACTGACTATGATGACGACGGCGATGGATGGATAGACGCAAATCTTGTTGAGGAAATTAACGTAAACCAATTCAGGCGTGGTGGCGGAATTTACAGCTTAAAGGGTGTAGAGCTTTTTCCGAATCTCGAAATTTTATGGGCGGAAGATAACAAATTGACGAGTTTGGATATAAGCAAAAACCAGAAGCTTAAAGAGCTTTACGTAGAAGGAAATAAATTAACATCAATAGATGTAAGTAAAAATACAGCATTGAAAACTTTAAGCTGTGGATATAATGCCATTGAGGCTTTAGACGTAAGCAATAATGCAAACCTGGTTTACCTATACTGCATTAGTGACAATCTTACGGGTTTAGATGTGAGTAATAATAAGAATCTTGAGTATCTGGCGTGCAGTTATAATAAATTGACAACGCTGGATGTGAGTCAGAATCTTAACCTGGAGACACTGGTGTGCACTAATAATCAGCTTGACAGGCTGGATGTCAGCAAAAATACCGGGCTAAAATACCTTGACTGTTTTTGGAATAATCTGACAACCCTTGATGTATCTCAAAATACAAAATTGACTTATCTTGATTGCGTCGACAACTATCTGTCATATGTAGATATAAGCAATTGTCCGTTCCTTGAGTCAGGGGTAGATGAGCACGGTGAGAAGGCCACCTATAATTTTTCTCCACAGAAGGCTGAGCCGTCAGATATCACCGTTTCTTACAAAACCCATATCCAGTCCAAGGGCTGGGAAAAGGACTGGCTTACAAACGGTGCAACTTCCGGAACTGTCGGAAGCGCAAAGCGGCTTGAGGCAATCGACATAAAGGTAAGCGGTGATTACAATCTCGGCATTCAGTACACAACACACTGCCAGTCCTACGGCTGGCTTCCATGGTCGTCAGATGGCGGAATGAGCGGAACCGAGGGCGAGGCAAAGCGCCTGGAGGCGATTAAGATTCAGCTTACAGGTGCAGATAAGGATTTGTACGATGTTTATTACAGGGTTCATGCACAGTCATATGGCTGGCTTAACTGGGCTAAAAACGGTGAACCGGCAGGAACGGCAGGATATGCAAAGCGTCTTGAGGCTATCCAGATAGTTGTTGTTAAAAAGGGCGAAAGCATAGATGTCAATATGGGTGGCGTGGCATCAAAGCAGGCTTCGGCGTACATATCAAATTCGGGCGCGTCGTCTGAAGTAAGCGGTTCGGATACAACAAATGTGGCTTACAGAACTCACGTACAGTCATATGGCTGGCAGGGCTGGAAATATAACGGAAAAATGTCCGGAACCTCAGGAGAAGCAAAGAGACTCGAAGGCATAAAGATTCAGCTTACAAACAAGCAGTATTCAGGCGGTATTAAATACCGTACCCATGTACAGACCTATGGCTGGGAGAAGGAATGGAGGAGCGACGGTGCGATGTCCGGAACCTCGGGTGAGGCAAAGCGCCTTGAAGCAATCCAGATAGAGCTCACCGGCGAGATGGCAGAGCATTATGACGTTTATTACAGGGTTCATGCACAGTCATATGGCTGGCTCGGCTGGGCTAAAAATGGCGAATCAGCAGGAACAGCAGGATATGCAAAGCGCCTTGAGGGAATCCAGATAGTTTTAGTTCCAAAGGGTGAATCGGCACCGGCGGCAAGCTATGGCGGTGTAAATAGTTCCCAGACAACAGCGTATGTTGAAAAAATAACAACGGCAAGCAGCAGTACCGTGACAGATACATCAATGGTATGGATTACTGCAACTGGAAGCAAATACCACAGCACCAGCACCTGCAGCAACATGAAGAATCCGAGCAATGTATCATTAAGCACGGCAAAGGACAAGGGTTACACGGCTTGCAGCAAATGCTACTAAAGGATAATAAAATATGAAATGTGAAAAGGCAGGCGCCAAAACCAGGGAAAAGAGTTAAAAAGAAATGGGTAAGGCACAGAAGAATAGTGTAAATAAGGGTGTGAAAAAAATGTGAATGGCATTGACAAGTTTTGAATATACATTCACAGATACAAATGGGGTACTGGGTTACTTGGAGTGATTTCTGCTTGCCAAAAGTTATAAAAAGTTATAAAATAATTTCGGAGTTATAAAAACTTATAAAAAGTTATAAAACGGTTTCGAAGTTATAAAAACTTATAAAAGGCGGTAATGAGAATGCAGAACCCATTTACACTAACATTTGGAAAAGAGCCTCCACAGCTAATATCCAGAATTGCGCAAACAGATGAGATTATAGAGGATTTTACAGCAGATAACCCGTCTAATCAGGTTTATATGATAACAGGAGTAAGGGGTTACGGAAAAACTGTTTTGCTTACGAGTATATCAAAACAGATTGGCGCATTAGATGCTTGGAAAGTTGTGGCGTTAAACCCTGCCAGAGATTTGTTACAGAGCTTTGCCTCGAAGCTGTACAGCATAGAGGAATTCAACAGACTGTTTATACAGGCTAAGTTTAACTTCTCGGCATTTGGCTTGGGGGCAAGTGTTGAAAAATCGGTTCCTGTAACAGATATTGAAACAGCTATAGAGATGATGCTGAAGGAAATAAAAAAATCAGGAAAACGAATATTAATCACTATAGATGAGGTTACAAAAAATGATTATGTACGAACATTTGTAAGTGCTTTTCAGATATTTGTTCGCGAGGAGTATCCTATCTATCTTCTCATGACCGGATTGTATCAAAATATTTATGATTTGCAAAATGATAAGTCGTTGACCTTTTTGTACAGGGCACCAAAGATTGACTTGAAGTCGCTTAATCTCAATGCCATTGCCAGGAAATATGAAAGCTTGTTTGCCATACCTGGGGATGAGGCAATGAAAATGGCTAGGTATACTAATGGTTACCCGTTTGCGTTTCAGGTGCTTGGATATCTGCGATGGAAAAATAAGTCGCAGCTGGATGAGCTGCTCCCGGAGTATGATCAGTATCTCGATGAGTATTCCTATGATAAGATATGGTCTGAATTGTCTGAGGGCGATAAAGAGCTTTTGCATGCGATTGCCGTGAAAGGTGGAAAAGTCAAAACACATGAATTGATTGAGTGTACAGAGCTTAAGTCGAATTATATATCCGTATATAGGGATAGATTGAAAAAAAGAGGCATACTTGACACTTCAAATTATGGCTATATGTCATTTTTGCTGCCTAGATTTGATGTGTTTGTTAATTCCAAGGGAGAGATGTAAATTCCTTGACAAATACATGTATGTGTATATAATGTTGACTGACTTTAATTGAATATGCGAATGCTACAGAACCCCTTGGTTATGCTTGATTACAAAATGTATGTGAAAAGCTAACCAGGGGGTTTTGTTCTGTGGAGTTCGGCTCGTAAAAAAATATAAGGAGGAGAGACGAGATGAGAAAAGTCAAAAACAGAATTTTGGCGACGATACTGGCTGTTGCTCTCGGTGTAAGCTCGGCACCGTTTAATGTAGGTGCAACAGAAAGTACAACAGAGAATGTTGTAAATGTGGAGTCATCAGAGGGGACAGCGACAGCTACTGATGCAGACAAATTAGTAGTTGAAGAGAACGTGTTAAGTAATGATAAGGGGACAAATTCAGATGGCAGTGTTACCCTGAATGCTGCAAATTTCCCAGATGAAGAATTCAGAGCGTGGCTTAGCGATAATTGTGCTGTAACAAGTACATCAAGTGGCGAACTAACAATCAAAGCAAGTACAATAAAAGAGCTTGATTTACGAGATTTATACAGCGAAGATTCCAAGCGGGACTTAACAGGACTGGAATATTTTACAAATCTTGAAATCTTGGATGTTAATTTAGTTTCCCTGAAGAGCTTAGATGTGAGCAAAAATACAAAGCTTAAAGAGTTGTATGCTGAGTACTGTGACCTTACATCGTTGGATATATCTAACAATACCAGCCTTCAGGAGCTTTGGTGTGCAGGTAATACGCTTAGTAAGTTAGATACAAGCAAGAACACAGAGCTAAAGACTTTATATTGCTTTAATTGTGGGCTTCCGAGTCTGGATGTGAGCAAAAATATAAAGCTTGAGGATCTCGAATGTGGAGCAAACAAACTTAAAACTCTAGATGTGAGCAAGTGTACAGAACTTACCGTATTGGAGTGTGAGGGTAATCTTCTCACATCACTTGATACGAGCAAAAATACCAAGCTTAAAGTTATATATAGCAGCTATAATTTAATGCACCCATATCCATTCCTTAGTGAAAAGGTCGGTTCCGCAACTGCAATCAGCTCAGGAACACACACTAACAGTGAGGGTACAAGCATGCAGATAAGCGTGCCGTACAGCTTAGGCTTTAGTGAGACGCATTATTATACAGCAACCGGTAAGCTGTACAAGCTCACCGTGCCGGCAGGTGCGACATCTACAGTTAAGTTCAATGATACGAATGCAGATGCGAAGATTTTCTCTGAGGGAAATTACAAGGTGGAAAATTACGATAGTATAGTTTTTCATTCTAGATATGAGGGTGTTGATTCTGGCGACGACTACATATACGGATGTGAGAGTCACGTACTTGCAAATACAGGCTCTGTAGATAAGGTATATTATCTGTGGGTTGAGGATTCAAGCAGTCCGGCAAGCTTTACTGTAACTTCTACTGCTGAGGATATTACTGTAACTTCTGCTGCTAAGGATATTACTGTATCCTACAAAACCCACATCCAGTCCAAGGGCTGGGAAAAGGACTGGCTTACAAACGGTGCAACTTCCGGAACTGTCGGAAGCGCAAAGCGGCTTGAGGCAATCGACATAAAGGTAAGCGGTGATTACAATCTCGGCATTCAGTACACAACACACTGCCAGTCCTACGGCTGGCTTCCATGGTCGTCAGATGGCGGAATGAGCGGAACCGAGGGCGAGGCAAAGCGCCTGGAGGCGATTAAGATTCAGCTTACAGGTGCAGATAAGGATTTGTACGATGTTTATTACAGGGTTCATGCACAGTCATATGGCTGGCTTAACTGGGCTAAAAACGGTGAACCGGCAGGAACGGCAGGATATGCAAAGCGTCTTGAGGCTATCCAGATAGTTGTTGTTAAAAAGGGCGAAAGCATAGATGTCAATATGGGTGGCGTGGCATCAAAGCAGGCTTCGGCGTACATATCAAATTCGGGCGCGTCGTCTGAAGTAAGCGGTTCGGATACAACAAATGTGGCTTACAGAACTCACGTACAGTCATATGGCTGGCAGGGCTGGAAATATAACGGAAAAATGTCCGGAACCTCAGGAGAAGCAAAGAGACTCGAAGGCATAAAGATTCAGCTTACAAACAAGCAGTATTCAGGCGGTATTAAATACCGTACCCATGTACAGACCTATGGCTGGGAGAAGGAATGGAGGAGCGACGGTGCGATGTCCGGAACCTCGGGTGAGGCAAAGCGCCTTGAAGCAATCCAGATAGAGCTCACCGGCGAGATGGCAGAGCATTATGACGTTTATTACAGGGTTCATGCACAGTCATATGGCTGGCTCGGCTGGGCTAAAAATGGCGAATCAGCAGGAACAGCAGGATATGCAAAGCGCCTTGAGGGAATCCAGATAGTTTTAGTTCCAAAGGGTGAATCGGCACCGGCGGCAAGCTATGGCGGTGTAACGAGCAAGCTTACAACGGCATATATATCGAAGTAGGTTAATCTAACGTGAAAGGGCAGGCCATTTGACCTGCTCTTTTGTTGTTTTAGAAAATGTTGTTTTTGTGTTATTATATAAAATGAATATACGCGATTCAATGTCGTTTCGCGAACTTAACGCATAGCACTCCGTGCTATTGCTGCCGTCACCCTGCTAAAGCAGGCTAACGGCAATGCGTGCGGACGGAAACAGCCCTGTCGGGCTGCTTCGTATGATAGATTCTACATGGAAACGGGGTATGATTTATGCTACACGATAAGGATATAAGGGAACCGCTGTTTTTTTATCTGGAGGATAAATTCGGCAAGGTTCGCATTTTTGAAGAAAAGAATATGGGTGATTCCAGGGCGGACGTGGTTATGGTCGGTGCGGATTACATTATGGGCATTGAGATAAAAAGCGATGCGGATTCCTACGCCAGGCTTGACCGGCAGGTTAAGGACTACGATTTGTATTTTGATTATAACTATGTGGTGGTTGGCAGCACGCATGCAGTGGGCGTGAAATCACATGTGCCGGAGCATTGGGGGATTATATCCGTGGAATTAATTGATGATAAGCTTGATATATATAATGTAAGAAATGCAAGCCTTAATCCGAATTGTGACATATATAAAAAGATTCGTTTCCTATGGCGGCCGGAGCTTGCCCACATACAGGAGCTTTGCGGTCTTTATGCATACAAGGCCAAAAGCAAGGATTATGTGCGCGATTATCTGATTAAAAGCGTCGATACGGCAAGGCTTAATATGCTGATAAGTGACGAGCTTTTTGAGCGTGACTACACCACCATCGGGCAGGATATCAAGGCGTACAGGCAGGCGCAAAACCCGGGGAAAAGAGTTAAGAAGAAAAGGGGAAGCCACAGAAGGAGAGTGTGAAGAAGAATGTGAAAATTTTGTTGCATGGATTTGATGTGTCTGTTAACTCCAAGGAAGTTATGTTGATTTCTTGACAAATATATGCATTTATATATAATGTTGATTGATTTTAATTGAATTTGCGAATGATGCAGAGCCCCTTGGATATGCCTGATTACAAAATGTATATGAAAAGCCTTCCAAGGGGTTTTGTATTTTATTCTGTGGAGTTCGGCTCGGAAAAAAAGATAAGGAGGAGAGACGAGATGAGAAAAGTCAAAAAAAGAATTTTGGCGACGATACTAGCTGTTGCGCTCGGTGTAAGCTCGGCACCGTTTAATGTGGGTGCGACAGAAAGTACAACAGAGAATGTTGTAAAACCAGTAAGCGCAAATGAGGATGATAAAACCGGACCAACTGTTGATGTTAGTAACATTTCGGTTGATAAATCGGAGGTTGAGATAGGCGGAAGGGTGACCTTTAGCGTGGGAGTCACAGTTGATACTGATAGCTATGATAAAAACGGTATACAGTATGTTACCTTGACATATAGTAATGTTGACAATGGCTACAGTATCGATGGCGAATATAACGAAAAGACGGGGAAATATGACTTTACGACGCCACCGTTGCAGTTTTATGGTAAAAATGAGATTGACTCCATTAGGGTCGCAGACTTATATGGTAACGTGACAATTTATCAGGACAAGAATATAACGTATTTTAGAGGTGCTTGGGATAATGCTATAGATGTGGATATGAGTAGTGGTGATTTTACAGTTACCGGAGGAACAGGTGACGATACAACTGCTCCAAATATAATGCTGGACACTATTTCAATTGATAATAAGGAAATTGAATTAAATGGCTATGTTACATTGAGCGTTAAAATAGAGGATGATTCACCGATTGCATATGCTGAGCTGCTATATTACAATGCGGCTAGTGGATGTAGTTCGGTGGCTGAATATAACGAGAGCAAAGGCACATATGATTTTATCATGACCTCATCGGTATATGGTGAAAATGAGATTGCCATGATACGTGCCAAGGACGCATATGGAAATGAAAAGAAGTATATAGATAAATCCTGTGCATATTGGGAGAACGCCTTGACTGATGGTGATGAAGCGGATTTAAGTGCCGGGAATTTCAATGTTGTCGGAGGTAATAACAATGATAATGAAGGACCGAGTATCAATATTGCATCCATAAAGATTGATAAAAATACTGCTTCGTTGAATGAGCGTATTAAATTATATCTCGAAGTGACAGATGATTCAGGTATCCAAGATGTAGAGCTTGTATATGAAAATGCTGATAATGGTTATCAAACACAAGGCGAATATAATAGTGAAACGGGATTATATGAATTCATAATGTTTTCGCCGGTATATGGTAAAAATGAAGTTAGTTCAATTAGGGCTACAGACAGATATGGTAACACGACGATTTATCAGGACAAGAATATAACTTATTATAGAGGTGCTTGGGATGGCGCTACAGATGTAGATCTGAGTGCCGGTGACTTCTATGTTGGTATCCAAGATGAGAATACAGGAATATTTGTAAGTAATTCCTCGTTGGATGACACCTCCAGACTGTATGTAGACGTAAAAGACAAAAAGGGAAATGAATACGAAAAATTATTAGAAAAAGGCTATAAGGGAGAGAATTTCTATGAAATACATATGTCGGGAAAATATGACTTCAGTAAGGAGGATGCGAGAGTATTCTTTAAGGCACCGGACGGAACAAAAAATGGTGACAGGGTAAGGATTCGTCATCTGCTTTCTGATGGTACTATCCAGACAGAGGACAGATATGTGGAAGATGGAAAGATATGGATTGATGTAAGGCAGTTTTCTCCGTTTTTGTTGGAGGTAGTTGATAATTCCGGCAATACGCCGACAACCACAGAGGCTAAAAAGGAGGCTGATGAGCCTATAGCTGATACCGTAAAGGATATCACCGTCTCCTACAAAACCCACATCCAGTCAAAGGGCTGGGAAACAAGCTGGCTTACAAACGGTGCGATTTCAGGAACTGTCGGAAACGCAAAGCGTCTTGAGGCAATTGACATAAAGGTAAGTGGAAATTCGAATCTCGGAATCCAGTATACAACTCATTGTCAGTCTTATGGCTGGTTACCATGGTCTTCAAATGGTGAGATGAGCGGAACCGAGGGCGAGGCAAAGCGTCTTGAGGCAATAAAGATTCAGCTTACCGGGGCAGACAAGGATAACTATGATGTTTATTACAGGGTTCATGCACAGTCATATGGCTGGTTTAACTGGGCTAAAAACGGTGAACCGGCAGGAACGGCAGGATATGCAAAGCGTCTTGAGGCTATCCAGATAGTTGTTGTTAAAAAGGGCGAAAGCATAGATGTCAATATGGGTGGCGTGGCATCAAAGCAGGCTTCGGCGTACATATCAAATTCGGGCGCGTCGTCTGAAGTAAGCGGTTCGGATACAACAAATGTGGCTTACAGAACTCACGTACAGTCATATGGCTGGCAGGGCTGGAAATATAACGGAAAAATGTCCGGAACCTCAGGAGAAGCAAAGAGACTCGAAGGCATAAAGATTCAGCTTACAAACAAGCAGTATTCAGGCGGTATTAAATACCGTACCCATGTACAGACCTATGGCTGGGAGAAGGAATGGAGGAGCGACGGTGCGATGTCCGGAACCTCGGGTGAGGCAAAGCGCCTTGAAGCAATCCAGATAGAGCTCACCGGCGAGATGGCAGAGCATTATGACGTTTATTACAGGGTTCATGCACAGTCATATGGCTGGCTCGGCTGGGCTAAAAATGGCGAATCAGCAGGAACAGCAGGATATGCAAAGCGCCTTGAGGGAATCCAGATAGTTTTAGTTCCAAAGGGTGAATCGGCACCGGCGGCAAGCTACGGCGGTGTAACGAGCAAGCTTACAACGGCATATATATCAAAGTAGGTTCATTTACCGTGAAAGGGCAGGCAATTCGGCCTGCTCTTTTGTTGTTTTAGAAAATGTTGTTTTTGTGTTATTATATAGAATGAATGCTTGATATGCTGATAAGTGACGAGCTTTTTGAGCGCGACTACACCACCATCGGACAGGATATCAAGGCGTACAGGCAGGCGCAAAACCCAAAGAAAAAAATCAGAAAAAAAATAAGCAGAAGGAGAAGGGTATGAACAGCAAATATATGCAGCAGGGAGAACCGTTATATATGGAGACATTAAAGATGATGGATGGATATACGAGTCAGGGATATATGGCATTTACAGACAGTAATAGGCAGGAAATCCGGATAGAGGATGTTAAGATAATCCGGCGTGATTCTGAAACCTCCATTACAGATTATTCGGATAGTATTATAGGCGATGGACATAATACAAGAACCGTGTTACCATGAGTTGTTATTATGCGGTTACGGTATCGGAGGATTACGACGGATTATGTCTGTGGTATGATAAGAGTGGCATGGGTCATATACTTACAGATGATGACTATGAAGAGAAGGATTCACAGAAGGTTCTCGAGTTGTGTGATATCGACGATATTATCTGTTACAGAATTGGAAATACTTCAACACATGAAGAATAAAAATAAAAAAAGCGAACCGGAGTTCTTTTGCAGGTAGTTGGGGACAGTGAGGATTTTGTTTGTCGGGGGGAGAAGTCATACATGAAAAAAAAGTTTAAAATAATCAAAAATCCAATGTTTGCCATAGCAGCTTTGGTGGCTGCGGTGGTATGCATGCTGGCAGTTGTTTTTTTGCCGGATACTGATTACAATGCAGATGGGGAAAAAATTTATTTTACAAGTCCGGAAGAGTATTGCTCCTCGGATGATGGGTATGTCGCAGTTGTTGATGACAAACAGATGATTTACTGCTTTGATAGTCAGGAAAAACTCGTATACAAACTGGATTTGCAGCAGCTTAATTGCGATAACGGGGAGATTTATCAGGCTGTATTTGGGGATGACGGACACCTGTACTGTCATATGGCGGTTTACAATGATGACGCGTATCTTACAGATTATGAGTCTATTGTCGAAATCGATGAAAATGGCGAGCTGGAGAGGGAGCTTGTAAGGCTTGATTACCGTGATGATGATAAAGCGCCGAGCAGACAGCCAAGAATTTTGAATATAACATATCAGTCAAACAGTCTTTTTTATGTATATCAGGATGATGAAAATATCGAACTGACCGGAGTCAGTCTTGAAAATTCCCAGACAAAAACAACTACAGTTAGCAAGAAGGGATACGCTGATTTTATAACCTGCCGGAAGGATTGTTATACAGGTGCTGGTGGCGGATATCTTACTCTGAAAAATAACGGTGAGGCAGGATACATTTCGGAGGATGGTGATTATTCGCCCTTTTATAAAGCAGAGTACAATATAAAAAGCGGACAGGGCGTACTGGTATATGATGTGTATGCAAAGGATGATGAGGTGTACATGCTTGCATCTGAGGAGGAACTTGTCGGATTATACCGCAGAGAAGAAAATGAATGGAATAAGTTTCTTGATTTGGCAGAGGCGGCAGGCGTAGATGCGGACAGCTTGGAAGAATTTGGTCTGGGTGAATGTAAAGGTGTGCTAACGCTTTATGTAAATGATAAGCTCTATCAGCTTTCAGGTGAAGAACTCGAAGAATTTGGCAATTTTAGTTTGCCCTCAGGTGTAAGGACTATATGCGTGCTGAAAAATATTTTCATGATAATGGGAGCAATTTTGTTAGTGTGCTCACTTGTGTCGGGAATCGGCAATTTGATGAGATGGCATGTATCATTCCTGGCAAGGATAATTTTATCTATTGTACCCTTGGTTGTCATCATGCTGTCGGTTGTAGCCGGATATATGTTTGTAAATATGTCTAAGCTGTATTCACAGGATATTATTCATGAAACCGTATCTGTAAATGAAATTGCTGCTGATTTGTTTAACGATGATAAGCTATCTCAAATTATTGGTTACGAAAATGTGGATAGTGGCGAGACTTTAGAGCTGAATAACAGACTGAGAAGTTTTGTAAATGGCAACAAAAGTGATTGGAGCAAAAACTATACCAGTGCTGTTTACATGAAGTCACCAAATAACCGGTACATAATGGTAGGAAGCAGTGATGGCTCAGTTAATTACATGTTGAACAGCTTTACCTTTGACCAAAGCTTTGAGGATAATTTTTATCAGGATTCACATACATGCACACTTGACATGGAGTACGGACAGACCGGTGAGGACATCTATCTGATACTGGTCACGCCTATGTATAATGCCGACAACAGCTACGATGCGGTTATGGTGCTGGTTGCTTCACAGCAGAGTCTTACGAGGGACATTTTAGGTGTGGGTAAAAAGCTACTGATTTATATCATGATATGGGTTGTGATACTGGCTTTGGTGATAAATCTGGTTGTTGCATATAATGTCAGGTATCTGAGAAAAACTAAGGACGCTGTGGCGAAGATAGCGGATGGAGATTTCTCGGTCAGAATTAACAGATATAAAAATGACGAGGTTGGAGAAATATGTGCCGGTGTAAATGACATGGCGGAGCACTTAGAAAAATTTTTTCGGGAGAAAAACCGCAATGAACGGTTTTACTACAAATTTGTACCTGAAAAATTTCGTGAGCTTCTCGATAAAGAGCAGTTTACGGACCTTGCACTTGGCGATGCCGTGAGTAAGGATTTGACAATAATGTTTTGCGACATCAGGGCATTTTCGCTGAATTCGGAGATGATGACAGTAAGGGAAAGCTTTGAGTTTGTAAATCACATATATGGTGTGGCGGGACCTGTGATAAGGAAGCATAACGGATTTGTGGACAAGTACATAGGTGATGCCGTGATGGCGCTTTTTGAATCGGCTGATGATGCCGTGGCAGCGGGGATAGAGCTTTATAAAAAAATAGTGTCAGATACTGAGCTTTCCAATCTGTTCGGAATAGAAAATGTAAATATAGGAATCGGAATTCATTCGGGTATGTCACAGATTGGCATAGTTGGTGAGGAAGAGCGAATGTCGGGAACGGTTATTTCTGATGTCGTGAACTTAAGCTCACGGTTGGAGTCGTTGACGAAGCAGTACGAAACAGCGATGCTTATTTCCAAGGACACGCTTGACAGAATGGAAAATCCGGACATGCTTCACACGAGATATCTTGGAATGGTGCAGGTTGCCGGTGTAAATGAGGTGGTTGCACTGTATGAGGTTTTAGATTGCATGGAGGAATCCGGCAGGCAAAACAGGGAGATAAACAGCAGGGAATTCAGGGAAGCCGTAAGGCTGTTTCATATGGGGAAATTAGAACCGGCGCTCAGTAAATTTGAGAAGATTTCAGAAATTGCCGGCAATGATAAGGTACCTGCAATGTATGCAGGGTATTTAAGGGGAAAGCTTGAGACGGGTGATTTTTCACATAATGTATTTCGGTTTAAAAATAAGTAGTAAAGGAGGGAGTTCACGGGGCGTTTTTTGATGAGCTGTTTTCCATACGAATTACAATCCTGTACTATGCAGTTTGCGGTATGACAGCAATGTGATTGACAAAACCGTGGAATGTCTGGAAATGCTTTTGAAAAATTATGAAGCATTACAGGGAATATTTTGATGACTGCAGTGTATTGATAGAAACAACACTGCCGGATAAGGGAAGGACGCTGGTAAGTGCCGAGAGGGCTTCGCTGTGGTACTGGGATAAAAGCAAGGAGTAGTACTGGATACTGGCTGCATCTGACAGTGGAAAGCTTGTTGTGCCGGAGGGCAACGGAATAGTCGGAACATCGATTAAAAACAATGAAACCATCGTGATTAAGAATCCGTATGAGGATGAACGCTTTAACCCACAGGTGGACATGGAGAGCGGTTTTGTAACGAAGTCAATTTTATGTATGCCTATAACCAATACCAGAGGAGAGGTTATCGGTGCTTATCAGGCAATCAACAAATTTGACGAAAATGGTGATGCAGGCTTTGGTGAGGTGGATGAAAAAAGACTTGCCATGGCAGCAGTTATAATGTGTGACATTGATTTCTTAAAAAGGTAAATGATACATATGGACATAACGCAGGCGATGCGGTTTTATCTTATGTGGCTGACACATTAAATGGCAGCGTGGAAAATGTAGGCAACGCCATAAGGTGGGCGGAGAGGAATTCGTACTCCTGCTTCCGGGAAAAAATATCGATGATGCATACGCACTTGCCGAAGAAATTCGAAAAAGGGTTGAAACTTCGGTATGCCGGTTTGAGGAACAAAACATAAATATCACCATGTCATTCGGCGTAAACGACCTGGATAAAGAAAAAACACCTGAAACAAATATAGAGCAGGTGGACGAAAAGCTGTATATGGCGAAGCAAAGCGGTCGAAACCGGGTTATAAGATAATCAAAAGGGCAGGTCTCACGGATCTGCCCTTTTTTATGAAAAAACTGTGAATAACATTGACAAGTATGGAATATATTGTATAATCCCCTATGGTGCTTCTTACAGTGGCGGTGTGAAAACCGGAGTGTAGGTGAGCAATTTTTTTTAGAAGATTAGTTGGCACTCGATGAATGAGAGTGCTAGTAATAATGACAGAATGGAAGGTGAAGTTTGTGAAAAATATGATTAAACTGCTGGGGCGGGCGAAGGGTTATGTACTGCTTATAATTCTCCTGCTTATCGTTCAGGCATACTGCGATTTGGCACTGCCGAGCTACACTAGCGACATATTAAATGTCGGCTTGCAGCAAAACGGCATAGAGGATGCGGTTCCCGACAGCATGAGGCAGGAGAGCATGGATATGATAACCCTGTTCATGAGTGATGAGGATGCCGAAAAGGTTGTTTCAGCCTACAGCGAGGCGGCAGAAGATGACGCTGATAAGATATTAAGATTAAAGACGGATGCCGACAGGGATGAGCTTAATTCACTCCTGCTTATACCGGAGAGCATAGTTTACCAGATGTCAAATACCGACGCGGGTAGTGCGGCGTTAGTGCAGATAAAGCAGGCATACTCATCAGGAATGCTTGATAAGGAAACCATACTTAACCAGATGGATGAAGAACTCTCCCAGATGGAAAATCTTACTGACACTTACCTCTCACAGATTGCGGTAAATTTCGTAAAATCAGAGTACGAGGCGCAGGGCGTTTCCATAAAGAGCATCAGAAATAAATATCTTTTCAAGGAAGGTCTAAAGATGCTTGGTGTGGCATTTGTGATGATGGCTGTTGCCATACTTGCCGGACTTATAGCATCTGTAGTTTCAGCAAGAATCGGTCGCGACTTAAGGCAGGAGCTTTACGAAAAGGTTATGTCCTTTACCAGCGCGGAGATAGATAAATTTTCGACGGCGTCACTTATCACAAGATGCACCAATGATATCCAGCAGGTGCAGATGCTCACGGTTATGCTGCTTAGGATGGTGACATATGCGCCAATCCTTGCGGTAGCCGGAATTTTAAAGGTATTGCAGACGGGCGGTGACATGGGCTGGATAATAGTGCTTGCTGTCGCAGTGCTTATTCTTACCATCGGCGTGCTTATGGTGATTGCAAATCCAAAGTTTAAAATCATGCAGTCGCTTGTAGATAAATTAAACCTCGTTTCGAGGGAGCTTTTAACGGGAATTATGCCAATACGTGCCTTCGGCAGGCAGGATTACGAGGAAAAGCGATTTGAAAAGGCAAATACAGACCTTTTCAAGACACAGCTTTTCACCAACAGAACCATGACCTTCATGATGCCGGTAATGATGCTTGTTATGAACGGCGTATCCGTGCTTATCGTGTGGGTAGGCGGACACGGCGTTGATAGCGGAACCGTTCAGGTGGGCGACCTTACGGCGTTTATCACATATTCGATGGTTATAATCATGTCATTTTTAATGCTTTCAATGATATCCATTATGCTCCCGAGGGCAAGCGTTGCGGCAGACCGTATAATGGAGGTTCTAGGAACAGGCATTTCACTTTATGATGCGGAAAATGTCAAGGATGAAGCTTTAAGCGGTGAGGGCGTTCTTGCATTTAATGATGTGACATTTTCATATCCGGGAGCGGAAAGCCCGGTGCTTGAAAATATTTCATTTAAGGCCGAGCCGGGAAAGACAACCGCAATTATCGGTTCAACGGGCTGCGGAAAATCAACCCTTATAAATCTTATTCCGCGTTTCTATGATGTTACCGAAGGAGAAATCACTTTAGACGGAATTGACATAAGGGATATTTCACAAAAAAAGCTGCGTGATAATATCGGACTTGTGCCTCAAAAGGGAATGCTGTTTTCCGGAACAATCGAAACCAATTTAAAATATGGCGGGGAAAACATAACTGATGATGATATGAAGCAGGCGGCAGAGATTGCGCAGGCGATGGAGTTTATAGACGGAAAGGATGACGGCTTTGACTCCGCAATCGCCCAGGACGGTTCAAATGTATCCGGCGGCCAGAGGCAGAGGCTTTCGATAGCAAGGGCGATAGCAAAGCATCCTAAGATATTCGTGTTTGATGATTCATTTTCGGCACTCGATTACAAGACAGATGCAGCCTTAAGAAAAGCACTTGCGGAAAAGACAAAGGATGCAACGGTAATAATAGTCGCACAGAGAATTTCTACAATCATGCACGCTGATCAGATACTTGTCATGGATGAGGGACGCATAGTAGGAAAGGGAACCCACAGGGAGCTCCTTGAAAACTGCGAGGTATATATGGAGATAG
>CAYOHM010000041.1:0-16770 GCA_964403785.1 uncultured Alistipes sp. | reverse complement strand
ACTACTTTTTTTCCTTGGCTATGTAAATAGGTCTGTTTTTCGTTTCAAGATATGTTTTGGCAAGGTACTGTCCGAGTATTCCTATACATAGAAGCTGGATTCCGCTGAACAGGGCAATTATGCACACCATGGAAGGCCACCCGAATGCCGAGCCTCCATATGCAAGCTGTCTTACTACAACAAATATAATTGCAAATACAGCAAATATACACATTATCACACCGAGCCATGAGGCTATCATAAGCGGCATGGTTGAGAAGCCCACGATTCCCTCAATTGAATATCTGAAAAGCTTCCAGAAGCTCCATTTCGTTTCACCGGCAACGCGCTCCGTATTTTCAAACTCAAGCCATTTTGTTTTAAAGCCTATCCAGCCGAATATTCCCTTGGTAAAACGGTTATATTCTGTCATAGAAAGTATGGCATCCACCATACATCTCTTCATAAGTCTGTAATCACGCGCACCGTCAACAAGGTCAACATCCGACATCTTGTTCATTATCCGATAAAACATTCTCGCAAAAAAGGAACGGATGACAGGCTCTCCCTTTCTTGTAACACGTCTGGTTGCAACGCTGTCATAGCCCTCCTGCTTGATTATTGAGTACATTTCAGGCAGAAGTGCCGGTGGGTCCTGAAGGTCGGCGTCCATAAGCACCGCATAATCACCCTTTGCAGCCTCAAGTCCTGCATAAATGGCAGCCTCTTTTCCGAAATTACGTGAAAATGACACATAATGTACGCGGGAATCCTTACCTGCAAATTCCTTTATCACATTGAGGGTATCATCCCTTGAGCCGTCATCGACAAATATAAATTCCATATCCACGTCTTTTTTAGTGAACTCTTCCGAAACCTTACATATCTCTTTATAAAAAAATGGAAGTGCCTCCTGCTCATTATAGCTGGGTACGATAACCGAAATCAATTCCATATAAATTTCCTCCTTATCTTTCCGATTATTAAATCGAACAGCATACAAATAATTATCACAAGTACAAACAGGACGTTCCAATAAACCCAATACCAGATACATCCCCTGTCAAACTGAAAGGTCATATGAAAAATAAAATATGCCTTGTTCAAATATTTTATCAAAAATATGTGAAGCGCCATAATACTGTAAGTATGCCTGCCCACAGCAATTATAACCCTTGTCCATTTATATTTTTCAATATATCGGCATATCCACAGAAATATGATAACACCTGCAAATGCGGCTGATAAAAACCACAATGCACCTGTTATTCCCGAATATCCGTAATCCCGTATAGACAGATTTATCGGCTCTGCATACTGCGTAAGCACACAATAAACTGCCGCAGAGGCTATAATCTGCCACAATCTGAACCTGCTTTTATTGGCATCGCTAAAATATGAGATGCTGCCAAGCTTAGCTCCTGCAAGCATAAATAATGCGCATGCAAAGGCTGTATCGATACTCCACGGGAGCAGCAGAGGGCAGTATGAAAAAGCAATGGTAATGCCTATCAATACAGCGGATATGGCAATCGCAGATTTTTTATCCGAGAGGAAGCTGTCAACAAACAGGTAAAATATTATGCTTGCCACAGCCATAGCAGTAATGAACCACATCGGACCGTTGCTGATAAGAAAAAAATATACATTTTCACCTGACATATCGGCATAAAGTGCGCCTCTTGAATAAAGAGCACCCAGCAGCGGCATAAGGAGCGTCTGCTTGTTAAGCTCGTGCTTAATACACCTCAGAATAACATTTTCAGCATAAAGCAAAAGCGTATATCCTGCATAGGGTATCAGAAGCTGTTTTAATTTTCTTTTAATATTTTCCTTCGGTGTTCTGCCGCCTTTGTATACATATCCCGATACAAAGAAAAAAAGCGGCATATAAAACGCAACAACAGCGTTTCCAAATACCGGAAAGCCACAGCTGTGCGAGTACAAAACCAGTATAATGCCAAGTCCCTTGGCAATATCCAGAAAGTTAAGTCTTGTCTTATCCATAAACTCCCCAATTAATCCCTGCTGTACAAATCCCTTGTATACACCTTATCGGATACATCATTCAGTTCATCGCGGAATCTGTTCGCAACTATAACATCTGACAGTCTTTTAAATTCCTCGAGATTATTTACCACTTCATTTCCTGCATACTGCGCATCCTTAAGAGTCGGTTCATAAATAATTATCTTAACATTATGCTTTTTAACCCTCTCCATTACGCCCTGAATTGAAGACTGGCGGAAATTATCCGAATTGCTCTTCATTGTCAGACGGTAAATTCCCACCGTCTTGGGATTTCTTTCAAGAACCTTCTCTGCCACATACTCCTTGCGCGTCCTGTTGGCAGCAACAATTGCCGTTATAATATCATTAGGTACACCCTCATAATTTGCAAGAAGCTGCTTTGTGTCCTTAGGCAGACAGTACCCGCCGTAGCCAAAGGAAGGATTATTGTAGTGGTTTCCGATTCTCGGGTCAAGACTGATGCCCTCAATTATCTGTGCACTGTCAAGTCCCTTGATTTCTGCATATGTATCCAGCTCATTAAAAAACGCCACACGCATTGCAAGATAGGTATTTGCAAATAACTTAATCGCCTCAGCCTCGGTAAAATTAGTAATAAGGCATGGAACCTCCTCTTTAATTGCACCTTCTTTAAGGAGGGAGGCAAATTTTTCTGCCTTCGCCTTAAGTTCAGCATCCTCAAGCCTGGTTCCCACAACTATTCTTGACGGATACAAATTATCATACAGAGCACGGCCTTCCCTCAGGAACTCCGGCGAAAATATAAGATTATTGCAGCCGAATTTTTCTCTTATTGAAGCCGTGAAGCCGACCGGTATTGTCGACTTTATTACAATTGTGGCATTAGGCGCATACTGCATTGCCAGCTTTATTACTGTCTCAACCGATGAGGTGTTAAAATAGTTTTTGTCAGCATCATAATCCGTTGGTGTGGCAATTACTACATAATCCGCATTTTCATAAGCCCGCATGGCATCCGTAGTTGCTTTTAGATTAAGCCTGCCCGATGCTAAATACTGCTCAATTTCCTTATCTGCAATCGGAGATTTGCCGCTGTTTATAAGTTCTACCTTTTCCTCAATCAAATCAATTGCCATGACCTGATTGTGCTGTGCGAGGAGTACCGCTATCGAAAGTCCCACATACCCCGTACCAACAACCGTAATTTTCATCCATTTACCTCCCAAGAAGAATCTTGAGATATGGCGTTATTGACCTTATAACCGCCACATCCAGTCCAAAATTCTTTCTTAAATATCTAAACCAATCCTTAAAGGGAAGACCCTTTCTTCCCTCTTTTAATTTAATGCGTCTTAGCACCGGCAGCGTTTTATCCTGCCATGTTCCGTCCGTAGGATTATCATTGCACCAGCCCGCAAAGCTATCAAATACTTTAATTTTATACCCAAGACGTTTAATTGTAAATCCGTAATCAAAATCTCCCATACTGTGTGAATAATGCGGGTCCGTCGAGCCAGCCTTAAAGAAAACCTCCTTTGTCAGGAACACACAGTTTGCATTAAATGTATCACAATCCACAGCCTGTTCGTCAGGCCCCACAAACCGAAGCTTAAGGCTCTTGCCGCCTGCATACTTTATTCCGCCGTAGCTTAAGCCTCCGTCATCGGACCTGGTTGCTCCGACAAGCACCTGGCACTTGTCATCAACAGAAATATTTATTTTAAGCTTTTCTGCCATTGCGTCAAAAATGCCTGCGTCAAAATTAACATCATCATTTATCAGAACATAGTAATCCGCTGATTTACAGTTATCCAGAGCATACTCCATCCCCAGATGCATACCCCCGTTCCAGAAAAGATTTCCGGTGCCTGTCACAACCACGGCATTTGGGAAAAGCCTTTTTATTTCATCCGGTGTTCCGTCCGTGCTCAAATCATCCACCACGATAAACGTCATATCCAGCTTATGATTATTCTCCGCAATTGACTGCATACATTTTATGGTTTTCTCTTTTCTGTTAAAACAGGTTAAGATAATTACTGCCTTTTCCATTTGCTTACCGCCCAATCTATTATTATATCCTCCGCTTTGCCAAAAATCAGCTTTCTCAAGCTTTCAAGCACACTGGCAATTAAAAACGTCGCTGCCGAAACCATAAGCATAATAATTATGCGCCATGAGGTATCTCCAAGCCTGTATATGACCGGAAGGATACTTCCTATAATCCGTTTTACGGCATCCTCCAGCACGTACACCGCTATAATGTTTGCTGCGGCAAGATTTATAAATCTGCTGCTCAGCTTAAACTGCATAAAGATAAGGAGGAGCAAAACTGCCTGCAGCATCGTAAAAATGCTGTTATCACGGGCATAGTAGCAGGCTGTGCTGTTGGTTATGCGGTAAAGAATAAAATTAAGTCCGTAATTAACCACTACCGTGCAGATAAAAATCATCCACAAACGCGGCGTTGGTATTTTCTCATCCCTGTGATACATCCCTATGTATCTTCCGATAATGTAGGCAAGCACCATATTTACGATGCCTTTGCCCCCGTCGCCCGTCTGGTCGAAGAAAAATACCGTCGGCATCAGCAAATATATGAAACCCGCATAAATAATCAACTTTTTATGCGTATTTTCAGAAATCTTTCCAAGATAATCATTAATAAAAGGACTCAATATGCAAAGTGCGAAATAGCACGAAATAAACCAGTAGGAATGTGAGGCAAACGGTATAAAGCACTTAATCACAGCTTTTGCCGTAAGCTGCGCCGTAAGTCCTTGTGAATCAGGAATTAAGGTCATCACAGCAAGTCCAAAAAAACTCCAGACAATCATCATAATATCTATTTTTATAAGTTTTTTAAGCTTAAGATTGATTCCGAAATAACCCGAGAGAAGAATAAAGCCCGTAACCCCGATATTTCCAAGCACATTCACCAAAATGCCCATATATGAGTTGAAGGTGCCCATCCCGCTGCCAAATGAATGCATCAGCACAATCAGAAAAATACAGATTATCCTGTACAGTTCAAAATTTGATTGTCTGTTTTGTCCGTTTATGGAGGTCATTATCTTTCTCCCTTCTTTATCAGCGCAGCACACGGCTTTTCCACAAGATGATGCAGCACAACTGCAAAAAATACCGATAATACAACTGCCAAAATAATATATGGCAAACCTGTAACAGCATTTGCATCAAGCATTTCAATTACCGGCAGATGCACAAGATAAAGGTCAAAGCTGTATCTGCCAAGCAGCTTTATCAAGCGGCTCGTTCTGCCCTCTTTAATTCCCGCATCAAGGAATATAACCATTACAATCGCGCAAAGCATCCCCCATGACATACGGTTTGACATATTTATGCCTGTAAATACCGTCAATATAAGGATTGCAAGCTTGAGAAAACTGTCTTTTTTATTTTCCTTATATGCATACCAGGCGCATATTCCCATTGCAAACGTATTAAGACTGTATATAGGGTTATCACAGGCAAGCATTTCCGGATGTGATGCGCCAAGCATTGTAAACAGTTTTTCAAATATTTTGGAAAGGATATATGTTGCCGGTATCATAGCTGTCATAAAAACCGCGGATTTTGTGTAGTTATTTATATATTTTTTGAGTAACGGCGCAACCGCATAAAAGAATACAAAGCAGCTTATCGTCCAAAGTCCCCACAAATTATTCCAATGGCTGTAATCATCCGACGGCAGCCATGTATTCAGGCAAAGAAAATACCTCAGCCACCCCAAATGTGCATAGGTATCCTTCGGCATTTTCCCCATAAATACATCCCACATAAAAATTCCGACAATGAGAATTGCATAATAAGCAGGCAGTATTCTTGAAATACGCTTCACATAATATTCCTTCAGTGATTTGCTTCTTTCAATTGAATCAAAAATCAAAAATCCACTCATCACAAAAAAGATGCTGACTCCATAGCTTCCGTTACTGAGTATGTTTGTAAGTCCGGACGGAAGATTAGGCACAAATATAAACAGGTGTATTGAAAAAACCATAAGTGCTGCAATAATACGCAGTATATCAAATATAAGCATTGTATGCTCCCTTTGTAATCCTTCTTAATATTTCACTTAATATAAGACAGCCGAATAAGCCGGCTGCAAATCTTATCATAAAGAATCCGCCCCAATTTAAGAGCTTTTCCATGTGTAATTTTGTCAATGCGCTTACCATAAGAGATATTATTGTCATATGAAAGGCTAATATTATAAGGGTGTTTCTTCCGACATAGGCAACTGCTCTGCCAAGCAGTGCAGACTTTTCTATTAAAAATGCGAGCCAGAGCATAAGCACCGAACCCAACATTCCAAGTATAACATAGACAACCAGTGATTTTCCATATACACAGATTGCCATATTCGCCGAACCATTAAAGTGATGCAGCAGGGCAAATGCAACAAGTGCTATCACCGGAACATATATGTGGGACTTAATAAATTCTGCTGCATTAAAATTCCTGAGCACCAGTCCAAAAAGCATAAATACGCAGCCCACCAGCGACATTTCAAAGCTCCACGGCAGATATACCGGAAGGAGCTGCAATAAAGTCCACGATGCTGCTATAAGGAGTGCTGCACTTAAGGCAATTTTTTTCATATCAAACCTATGCTTTAAAACATAATAAATAATACAGTAAAATATTGCCGAAGAAGCTGCCATTGCCGTCAAAAACCAAAGCGGTCCGTTTCCGAACACAAAACCTTCAAAATTCTCATTTGCAGGCACATCCTTCAAAAGAATTGATGCGGAATATATGAAGCCTAAGAAGGCTGACAACGCTTCTTTTACAGTTCCGTGTGATAATATCAGCTTTGCCAGATACTTAAGGTACAAAACCATATTATATACAAAATAAGGTATCAAAAGCCGTTTACACCTTTTTGCCACAACAAATCCGCAGCTTTTATCTTCATACTTCGTCAAATCACACAAGTAACCTGCGATTACAAAAAACATAGGGATATGCACAGAACCGCAGAAGGGCACATAATCATGCTCGATATGCCCCATAATTACCAGCATTATTCCCAGTCCTTTCGCTATATCAATAAATTCCAAACGATTACTCATTCCCAGTTTCCTTTTCTGCTGCTTTGTCCGTGCTGATAACCTCAAGCGGAATATTCGAAAACTTTGCCGCCATAAGCGAAAAAGTACTGTTAAAGCTTCCGAAAATCCTGCTGCCCGCCGAAAGGCAAAGCATTTCCACATAAGCATCCTTAATTCCCTGCACCGTATCACGTGCAAGACATTTATCGTCAAATGTAATTACTCTGTCATCAAAAATCCCCTTAAGCTGCCTCTCAACATCCTTATCATCCGATGCAAGATAAAAATAAGTATCGGGGTACTCCGAAAGCTCCTTCTTCATCCTCTCAACAAAAAGCTCAAGCGGACTGTTTGTTATCGCTTCAATATGGTCCGTACGTCTTATATGCACACCGACAAGCCTCTTTCCTGCTGCACCCTCAAGCACTTTCCCCCGTCTGTCAAGAATTTCCTTATTAGGCGTGATAAAGTCAAAGGCATTATCGGTTTCAAATATATCCCAGAACGGATTGGTTGCCTTAATATAAATATTTCCTGCTGATTGTATTGCCTTAATTACCCCTGCCTTGCCGCTTTGGTTATACAGCTCCATAATTTCATCACATTCAAAAAAGCTGTCCGACATTTTACGGTATTTTCTGCGGCAGGCGTTGCCCCTTATCTGCCCGAAAAAATCCAGCTTATAACCATATTCACAGCACTCCTTTACCTTAACCTCAGGCGGGAGCGTAAACAACTGATTCATGGACGCACCCAGCACGGTTTCTCTTTTCCACACAACCGTAAGCCCGGTATTAAGTTCCTTTGCTGCATTGTATGCACAGGCAAGCGCAATAAATCTATTTCCAAGCCCTGCACAGGGTTCAATTATAATCATTTATCCGTCCTTTCAGCCTAGCCAACCGGCTGTTTTAAAATTTTCCTCTTAATCCGTCCAAGCCGGCCCCTGGTTATCCAGTACCATCTTATAAGCACCGCATTTGCGGCAGGCCGCTGGTTATAGTAAAAGCCCTCCATATATATCTTGTCACCGCCGATAAAATGGAGGCTGTATGTCATAAGCAATTCGCCGCTGTCCTTTTTAACATAGCATGGAATTCCGTTTTTGTAGACAATCTTCTTAATCGTAGTAAGCTTACTTACCTTACATTCGCCGCGAAGGTAATTTTCCTCTCCGCTAATCGGGCCGCTGAATACGCATCCGTCGCTGTCCGGCTTCAAAAGATTAAGGATAACCTTTTCATTCTTATCGCTCCTGTCCTTCTGCCAGAGATAAAAAAGCGTCATCTCACATATACCGCCCGGAATATTGTACTTTTGGTGGATTTCCCACTTAGGAAGAAGTACGTCCTCCATATGATTCTCAAAAATATCTATGCAGTAATCAAGAAAATCCGTAAGTGCGGACAGCTTAAAGTAAGAAAGTCCCACATTAGCCGCCCACCGAAATTCATTAGGTATTTTAAGTGCTTCCATACTGTTGGAGCTTGGTATCTCCATCGCTGCATCACAGCCAAGAAACGGCTTATACTGTGCGAAATTAAGGTAGACCAAAATATCGCTGTCCAGCACCACGCACTCATCATATCCGTTACGTTTTAAGTATTCCTCAAAAAGAAAAAATCTCTTGTAAATGCTAAGCGACCATGCGTAAGGGTATGATGACCAGTTCTTAAATACACTGCAGAATTTTTCCAGCTTCTCGTTCTTAAACTCATTTACATGGTGCCACTGTCTACACCAGCCTCTGTTAGCTTCGTCGCCGATAAGAACAACCTTTTCATTATATTTACAGGCCTGCTCAATACAAAATCTCAGATACTCCTGATTCTTTTTTCCTCCTGTCTGAGGCTTCGCATTTGATTCATGGTGAATCAGCACAGGCAAAATTCTTTGATTATCTGTCATACATTTCTCCAATATGTTCCGCCCTCAACTGCACTGTGGTTTTTAGGCGTCTCACAGTCCAGCGGATAATCCCAGTATTCGTTATACATTTTGACTATGTCAGGCTCAAGCTCATCCCATCTCTTACCCTTTATTCCAAAGAAAAGCTGAAGTGCTCCGCCTATGTGCACCGCCTGCTTTCCGATTTGCTTACAGTGTGCCGCAAGAGGAAAGCCATATGCCCCGCAGCCGATAAGCGCTATATCAAAATCTGTTTTGTCTATTTGATTACACATATATTCAAGTGCATCAAACCACGTCAAAAAGCGGTCATCCACCTGTCCTGCAGATGTCTGAACCGCCTTAAGCGTGATAAACTCACACTCCGGAAGCATCTGCGGATTTTCAAATAATTTATCACGATTCTTAAGCTGGTTCTTAATGGATTCCTCAAAAGGGTGAATTATAAGCACCTTTTTGCCTGCAAGTGCTCTTGTCCATGGGGTTTGTGCATACCAGGGTTCAAGACTTCCAAGCCAGCATACTGCACTCATATTTCCGGCGTATTTCTTAATAAAATATTCTTCCGAGCACTGATACCACACACCCAGCATATCAAGCTGGCCGCAGGCATCTGTCATAACCTTATTAAAGCGGCTCAGCAAGGTCCTGTCCTGCGGAAAAAAACCGGCACAGGTACAAAGCTGCTCTATAACCTTATTCTCCTTGCCCGTCCAGTTAAACTCCGCGGTTCTCATAGCAAAAAGCTCAACGCTGCCAAACCTTGCTGCCATAAAAGGTTTACCCTCCGATATCCTGTGGGCAAGAAAATCAGACGCTGAATTTATGTCATAATACTTCACGCCTGCGTAAGTTTGTCTGTCAAAGTTATTACTTATGTCCTTAGGATAAAATTTATCCCGATACCGGAATCTTAAATTATAATAAAGGCCCTCAAGCTCTCTAATCATTTTTCCACCTTAGTTTCGCAATTACCTAATGCTTTATTATGTGCAACACTGCCTGATTGTATAATACCACACCTTTATACATAATGCAAAACTCAAGAAAGTATCCTATCTGCAATGTTCTTCCATGTGTAATCCGACCGTACGATTTTAATGCCGTTTTGAATGATTGATACTGCCTCGTCGGTTTTTTCCAGATAATATTTAATTATTTCCGGTAATTCGTGCAGTCTGCCAAGTTCATAGTATACAACTGCTTTTTTATCTTCAAAATTCTCATTAAGCCATATGCTCGCATCCGTTACCGGAAGAGAGCCCTGCAGCAATATATTAAATATACGGTCATGTGTTCCGTCCTTAAACCACGGCATCACATTAAGATTTATTTTGGCTTGCTTCATAAACGTAAGTGTTTCCTTAAATGGTACTCTATCACTTATGATATGCACGTTGGAACGTCCAAAGCAAGGATGATTTTCCCAGCCCCTGCCGAGCAGCCATATGTCAATTCCGGCATCCGCAATAACCTGTATCACTTTTTCCCTGTAATACATACGCGCCATCCAGTCTATCGGCTCTGAACACGCCATTACCGTCTTTAACTGCTCAGGCTTTAGCTCAAGCTTCATTGTATCCGCCGTATCCAGCACTGCCTGTTCCGTTGTCAGGGAATAATTCTCTATCATATAAGCCGACAGCCTGTGATAAAAGTCTTTTAAAATCTCATTGTCCTTAAATTGATTATCTATCTGCTGAATATAGTTTTGCGGTTCGTAATATGTTCCCGAAAAAAGGACATCATACTGCCTGTTTGCATATTGTGAAAAATCCGGTTCACCTGTAAAGGTTCCTGCATGCGGCATAAAATCGACCCGTTCCACTTCGCGGGCAAAATATTTTTTTACATACTCCACGTGATTTCTGTCACAGCAAAACTGAATATAATTTGCAGGATGTTTTTTCATGGTAGGATGAAAACGCAGCGGATGATCCATCAAAATATTGACCGTGCGTGTGTTCATAGAATCCCATAATTCAATAAACATATCCTCCTTTATTCCCAATCCGTCAAATGCAACCGCCAAATCCACTTTGGCGAACAAAAAACGTTCAAACTCCTTCAGGGAATGTTCCCCCACAGCGGACATATTATTAAGATCCAGTATAAAGCAGTCATGACCTCTTTTTATCATTTCTTCTGCGATACAGTCGGTGAAATAATTAAAAGATTCTACGCCGGAATAAAATAAACATAACCTCATTTTAAATCTCCTTTATTCGGGTCTGAATCCGAATTTGTCATATATAATGTCCTCCTGCTTTTTGTAAAACGGATAATTATGCGTTTCAAAGCGTTTTGGAGTCATATAGTCATCCCCTATCTTTAGCTTAAGCACTTCATGGTAATGTGACGGTACCGGTATTGTTACTGTTTCAAAGGGCAGCTCTATCAAATCCGTGAACCATTCTTTAGGGAATACAAAATTTTTCTGCCATATCAGCCTCCATATTCCGGTTACCTCATCCGACTCATCAGGACCGTAAATGCTGCTTAGCTTCTCTACCATGGACAAAAGTGCTGACTTTAGTGAACGATTTCTGTCAATATGAACATTGAGAAGCTCTTCCACCTGGGATATATAGTTTTGCACATCTTCCGGTGAGGCATCCTCAGAAGTAACATTGTCAACTGCTCCGAGGATAATATCAACAAGCTGCAGGTGCATTTCCCTTTCCTGTGGAACACGTGACAGATAATCCATAGGGAAAATGTCAATTCCGAGCACATACGGGCACCCATGATATTTTTCCATCCTGTCGGCATCCATAGAAACCGACGTAGAATTAACCACACGCACAATCAGCGAATCATACTGCGGCTCAAGGTCCATACATAACAGCTTATATCCCTTCGGCAGCTCGTCCTTTGCATATCGTATAAATTTATTTAATTGGTCGCGCAGCATTCCTATATCCATATCATCATCCCATGGAATGAAGCCTTTGTGGCGTACTGCGCCAAGCAGAGTACCATAATCTGCAAACCATTTTATATCATGCCTTTCACATATATCACGAATAACCTGAAGAACCTCAAGCTGTCCGGCCCATGCCCTTTTCATCATGGAAGCCACCTCAAAACCGTCCCGAACTTCCTTTTCAAAATAATTATCTGGAAAATTAATCATACTTACTGCTCCCTTCATGTAAGGTAATCGCACCTGCCAGCCTGCACCCGCCCATAGTTTTACATTACCTTATCAAATCCTTCATTATGTATTCATGTACCTTCTGTCCGCATGTCCCATCGAGATTATTACTTATTCCCGCTTCTGCAATCCTTTGGTTTTCCAAAACCTTGCCGAGGCGTTCTCCGACAAGATCCTCCACAAAATCATCAAAATTATATTCTTCAGATTCGCGACAGGCAAAAAAATCATCTTCAAATCTCATTTTGAATACTTCTTCAGGATTCGCACGTTTTTTCTTATGTTCAATGTCCGTAACATATATATGCTGACTGTCAAAGCAGAACACCGGCTTACCGCATACCTCATAAAGTGCCATAACGGAGCTGTATGAGGAGCCTATGTAGGCATCCGTTGCTGCAACTGCCCTTGATATGTCAGCCGTGGTGTCCAGCACTCCTGCATGACTTTCCTTAAAAAAATCCACGAGCTGTTCATACTTTTCAACGAACTGCGGTCTCATTGCCTTAACCGTACTCTCCAGCAGCGGATGCGGTCTCCATATTATAACCACATCATTTACGGCTGCAGCTCTATCAAAAAAACAATGCAGCTTTTCAAGCAGCTTTTCCGTATTCTGCAGAAAATCCTCAATGGTTGTGTTAAGAAGGATTTTCTTTTTTCCGTTCATATCAATATTCCATTCCTCTGGCGGAGCGACTTTGGCATTGTTAAGCAAAATGACCTTGTCAAATTTAGGTGAGCCAAGAGGAAGTACCCTGTTGTAATATGGAAATTCTTTGCAGGTTTCCTTCATTTTCTCCGACTGCAGCACAATATAATCCGAACGGTACAGCAGCGGAAGCTGATTATAAGCCGATGACAAGAAGCCCGGGTTTACATAATATGGAACATAAACCAATTTTGAACAATATTTTTTTAATTCCTCAGAATAATACGCCGGATCCACCGTGGTTACATAATTATAGCTGTCAAAAGGATTGTGCACAAAAACAATATCCGGTCTTTTTTCCTGAATGGAATAATCCTGAAAATATACAACGGGAACTTCCTTTGGGTAGAGCTGGCCCTCATAACGTATTTCCCACTGATTTGTCTGTCGGTTTGCCTCATAATAAGGAATAGGTACAACCGAAGTTTCACATCTTTCATCCTCAGCAAAACACTTCCAGATGCTCTCAAGGCTGTCCCACATGGATGCTTTGTACGGAAGGAAAACAACCCTGTAAGTCCGCGGTATATTTGCTATAAGAATCTTAATTTCTGATATTATAGACTTTAAAACAGCCACATTTCGTGAATTAAAATCCTGCGAGCATACATATATCTGTTCGCAAAAATCCTCAATTCGTTTTATGATTTTATTTTCCTTGATTGCGCTATTGTCAGAAGAATTCTTACAATTCTCAAGATTTTCGCCCAAGGCAATGGCTGCCTCCTGGCAATTTGTAAGAATCTGCAGACGTGTATCATCTTCTTTAATATCCATAAGACGGCTGCATAAATTATTTACGCTCTCCAATGTCCTCACATATTGTTCCTTATCCGACTTAACCATTAGGCGTCCCCCTTTACTCGGCTTACTGAGTACTCTTTGCGTACATTATAGCATATAGACACAATAATTGACAGTCTTAAAAACAGTTAAGGCGGAAGCAAAGAATATTACATTTCTTTACTTCCGCCATTTAGTGACAGCACAATTATGAATTTTTGATAATCAAGGTTACATATTTGCTTTAATAATACTCGTCACAATAACCGCTAATATACCGCCGATACTGCTGCCTATAAAATTGACAATAAACTGATAGCTCCAATCCACCTTGTCGCTGCCTTTATTAGGTATCGGTAAAACAGTATACCAAATGCTGCTGAAAAACGAACGCATTGCATTCATACTAAATCCTGTACTATTAAGAGTTAATGATAATATCGCTACGGCGCCAAAACCCACAATACCTATCATTATCGGGTCAGAGGTCATTGCAATTCCCATAAATACGATGAATAAGAATAAAAATGTTGCCATTACTTCCTGAATAAAGTTAAGCGGCATATTCTTTTCTACAGGATATGCAGAAAAGATTCCTCTCTTAGAGGTATCCGGTGTTGCCTTAAAGCTGTCATGAAAGAAAACAGAACACAACGCAACTGCTACTCCTGCTGCCAAAAATTCCATCAATATGTATAAGCATCCATCTGCTACACTTAATCCGTTCCATATCATACTGCCTAATACAACTCCGGGATTCAAATATGCCGGACCACCCATTACAACCGCTATCGTAAGTCCAAAGCCTACCGCAAGCGACCACGCAAATACCAGCTCAATGTAATTAAGCGTTCCTACCAAAGTCTTCTTTAAATTAACATTGCACATGTAGGCGTATCCGCCCAAGAGAAAAATTAAACTACCTGCAAATTCCGCTAAAAATGCCATAACAACACCTTTTTAACCTTTCGTATAATTGTTTAATACTACTGCAATATATGTTAAATTGTTTCGTATTAACATATTTAATATAGCATACTTTCCTAAAAGTTTCTACACCTATTGTGCTACAATTTAAAGTAATGTAACTATCAAGTATTCTGTAAGCTCTTAATGCGATTAAGTCTCTTTTCAATGCCGTGATTTACCCTGACAATATTCCTGCAATTAGGGCATTTCAACTCAATAGAAAAGCAGATATCATTCTCTGCCGCTGTCAGGTCAAAAATTCTCTTCCTGCATAAAGGGCATGTATTCCTTTCACTTACCATTATCCTCACCTCTTTAGATTTAATATAGCAAACATTTGTTCGATTGTCAAGAGATTTTAATGCAGCCTTAATTATCCGAATATTGAATCGTAAACATTTTCAATGTACTCGTTCCAGTCCTTGTTAAAATCATCATATGCTTTTTTCATAATTTCCTGCTCATTGTCAGCTCCATCCTTAAGCACATCGGACTGCTGCGTTGATGCTGCAGTTATATCCACCGTATAATCATAACTGCGGTAATAGTATGCTGTGAGAATAATTCCCTTAATTACCGCGAGTGGGAGATTAAATGCAACATAAGCCTCCCAGATATCATATGAAAGTCCGGGGTTTCCCAAAAGCTGCGGATCATCATTGGCTATGACACATAAAATACCGCGCTTTAACAGCTCATTCAGAGGGTGATTTCGAATATCCTTATAATAGCGTAAAAGCTGGTTGCTGATTGGGCAAATTTCAAGAACCGGTTCAGTCAATCCTCCTATTTGACAGGTAATCCCATCCAATAATTTAGGATTCTTAACCAGCGATATTCCATGACCGATTCTATGGCGCGAAATTGCCGAAGCAGATGCCATATTTTTATTATCCGGCCAAACGCTTTCCCCATCATGAAGGAAAAAATTAATTCTTTGGATTCTGGGCGGTCCCGAAGGGTCCTTACCGGCATCATATCCGCTGCCTACCTGTCCGTAAATAATTTTTTCGGCATATGCATCCGTTGTCTGCCCTCTATCTTCCTCGCTGACAAAATCAAAGCCTATAAGGAAATCCCTGTACTCGGCATCACTCCCGCTGTTGTACCTTTCCACAAGGCAAATCGCAGCATCCACCTTCTTTGACAGCTTGCTAAGCTCTGTGCCCTCCGGTTTAAGATCACGTCTTGCATTAAGTATTACCTTAACCTCAATCGGAGCTGCCGAATCCATTGCACTATGCATAAGCTTAAGAAATTCATCATCCGGTGATTCAGGATCTACATCCGATAACATTTCATAAAAATATAAGGCTTTGTTTGACTTAAATTCAGGCAACCCGACCATCTCATGCACCAAATTGGCGTTAAAGGTTTCAAAACCGCTGCGAACCTCTACATACGGTATGTTGTCATCAAGACATTCCTTAAAAAAGCGTATATGATATTCCTCGTAAAAGTCCTTGTTGCTGAAAAGATTGCTTGTACGAAGAAATATCTCATTAAAGAAATCCCATGCATACGGAATATCCTCTGCATAATCTCCCGCAAAAGTAAAAAATTTCGACACATTATCCATTCCCACCTGGGTATTGGCATACTCCGTAAAAAGTCTGCACATGCTTCTGAGATTACCCAGATTGCTTCCATATAATAACATTCCCGTAATATATCCCGCCGGAAGATTATTTTCCTCCGTTATTATATAAACGCGATTATTATCATCATTCTCATGGGCTATGTCCCATTCTTTAAGCATATCCAGCAAGCCGTCAAAGGAAAGTCCCGCGCAGCTGTGTACGTGCAGCAGTCCTCCCTTTGGCATCGGAGCAAATACCTTTTTATAAAGATTGCTCTGACTTATCTTTTTCTTTTGAGAATAGAAAGGCTGTGCCGACGGAAATGCCTCGTTGGCAGTGCCGCTTTGCATGGAGTTCTGCTCGTACAGGTTTCGTTCGTTTTGCATATAACCTTCCAGCTTCTTCTCTTTTTCTGTCAGACTGCTGATTTGACCCGCACCCGCAAGTTCCAGCTTATCATAAAATTTTTTATAATCATCCTCTGTTTCACAGGACTTTATAAAAGTATCATATAAATTTAGGTTAGTTTTTAATAAATTATTCATAGGCATTCTTCCTTTTATTAATTTTTATTTTTTTGCTGACTCTTCATAATGTATGCCCCAAAACAAT
>CAYOHM010000040.1:0-17424 GCA_964403785.1 uncultured Alistipes sp. | reverse complement strand
ATAAGGGAGAAGTTTATGGATTTTTCTATTGTAAAGACACCCTGTTACATAGTTGATGAGGATAAGCTTGAGAGTAACTTAAGGCTTTTGAGGTCAGTTATGGAGACAAGCGGGTGTAAAATACTGCTGGCGCAGAAAGCATTTTCGTGCTATGGAACTTATGAGCTTATTGCGAGGTATCTTTCCGGAACCGCAGCCAGCGGACTTAACGAGGCAAAGCTTGGAAGATACGAGATGGGAATTCCGTTTGGCAGGGAAACACATGTTTTTAAGCCTGCATATACGGACGAGGAAATGGATGAACTGATAAAGCTGTGCGACCATATTATATTTAACAATCTCAGACAGTGGAGAAGGTTTAGAGATAAGATTTTCGCAGCAAGAAATGAGGGAAAGCATATCGAGTGCGGAATCAGAGTCAATCCTGAATATTCTGAGATTGAAACGCCGATTTACAACCCTTGTATACCGGGCAGCCGTCTGGGAACGACTATTTTGGAGTGGGAGAGGGAGCTTCAGGCGGACGGCAGCATTTTAGAGGGCATTGACGGACTTCATTTTCATACTCTCTGCGAGCAGAATTCTGACGCACTGGAGCATACAATCCCATATATAGAAGAAAAGTTCGGAAAATATTTAAAGCAGATGAAATGGATTAATCTGGGAGGCGGACATCATATTACAAGGTCAGATTATGATGTTAAGCGTCTGTGCAGATGTATTGAATATATCAGGAATACCTATGGGACAAAGATTTATCTGGAGCCGGGTGAGGCGGTTGCCCTAAATGCCGGATATCTTGTAAGTACGGTGCTTGATGTTAATGAACAGCCTTTTGAAAATGAAAAAGGAGAAAGCTTGTGCTGTGCTATTCTGGACACCTCGGCTGCATGCCATATGCCGGATGTGCTTGAAATGCCATACAGACCGGAAATTATAGGCGCGGGAAAGGCAGGGGAGAAAAGGTATACATACAGATTTGGAGGACCTACCTGTCTTTCGGGTGACATAATAGGAGATTATTCATTTGATGAGCCATTAACGCAGGGGCAGAAGATTGTTTTTTGTGATATGGCAATTTACAGCATGGTTAAGAATAATACTTTTAACGGAATGAATCTGCCGGATATTTTAATTTATAATGAAAAGTACGGTTACAGGGAATACAAGACCTTTGGCTATGATGATTTCAGATGCCGGGTATAAAAAGGGCGGTGCGCCGGATTAAATCCAGCCACCGTCCATTTTTATCACCTCGCCGGTAAGGTAAGAGGGCGCATTGATTAACTGCAGTGTAAACTGTGCAATTTCTTCGGGACTTGCCATTCGTCCGGCAGGTATTTCGTTACATAAATTTTCAAGGTCCTCATCTGAAAAACAACTGTTCATTGAGGTGTCAACAGCACCGCAGGCGATTGCGTTGACCTGTATATTGCTGGGTGCAAGCTCCTTTCCCAAAGCTCTTGTAAAGGCATTTATACCACCCTTGGCGGCTGAATATGCGGTTTCACAGGATGCACCGCAAAGTCCCCACACGGAGGAAATATTTATAATCCTGCCTGATTTGTTGTTTATCATTTCAGGGATGATTAGCTTACTCATATAAAATACTGATGAGAGGTTTATATTAACAAGGCGGTTCCATTCATCAAAGCTCATATCCTGTGTAAGACCTACATGAGATATACCGGCATTGTTTATAAGAATACCTGTAAAGCTCCCGCCGAAAGTCTTATGTGCGATTTCTGTGAGGCTTTCGGCTTCATCAGGATTGCCTAAATCCCCGATGTGGATGCCGCATTTTACCGGGTATGTATTTATTTCCTCCTGTACTTTAAGTAATTCATTTTTGCTTTTACTGCAATTTATAACAAGATTGTAGCCGGATGAGGCAAGAAGAAGCGCAATGCTTCGCCCTATTCCTCTTGAAGCTCCGGTCACAATGACATTCCTGTAATTCATAATAATCTCCTTAACAGTTGAATAAATGATGAAGATAATTATATAATATATATGGCTTATGTGTCAAAATAATCGGCCGACATTCATATCAAAATGGAGGATAAATATGGAAAATAATATATATGACGTGATTATAATAGGGGGCGGTCCGGCAGGACTTTCCGCAGCAGTATATGCAGCAAGAAGCGGTCTTTCATTTATAGTTATAGAAAAAAACAGTGTAGGCGGCGGACAAGTTATAACTACATCGGAGGTAGATAATTACTTGGGACTTTTCCACATAAACGGTTTTGATATGGGAATGAAATTTTATGAGCATGCCGTAAGTCTTGGGACGCAGTTCGTAAATGAGTCGGTCTGCGAATTAGATATTGATAAGGACGTAAAGGTGGTAAAATGCACCGGCGGTAAGGAATATTATGCACACAGCATCATTTATGCGCTGGGAGCAAAGCCTTCAAAACTGGACGTTCCGGGCGAGGATGAATATGTGGGAAGGGGAGTTTCCTATTGCGCTGCCTGTGACGGAAATTTTTTTAGGAATAAAACCGTTGCAGTGGTCGGAGGAGGCGATACCGCACTTGAGGATGCTAATTATCTGGCAAATATATGTGAAAAGGTTTATATAATTCACAGAAGGGAGAGCTTTAGGGCGGCGAAGAGCCTGCAGGAGAAGGTATTTGAGCATGAAAATGTTGAGGTAATCTGGAACAGCATAGTAGAAGAAATCAAGGGAAATGACAGGGTTGAGAGAATTTCCGTGAAAAATACGGTGATGGATATGTCAGGAGATATAGATTTAAATGCTGTTTTTATCGCAATAGGTACAAGACCGCAGTCAGAACTCCTTAAAGGTAAAGTGGAACTGACAGGTGACGGCTATGTAAATGCAGGTGAGGACGGAAGAACCGGTGTCCGTGGCATTTATGCAGCCGGTGATGTAAGGAAAAAACCGCTGCGTCAGATAATAACAGCAGTAAGTGATGGTGCGAATGCAATAAATTCTGTGCTGGCGGATTATCTCTAATTATGAAAAAATATGCAAAAAAACATTAAAAACAGGTTGACAGTGGGAATAATTGTGTATTTTATACAAAAAATGTCGAAGAAATGTTTGCATAAAAATTGAACTATGCATTTAATTTTTAGATATATAAATAGTTATCCACATAAATAATACTGTTTTTTATGTTAAAATGTACTTATACACTGATTTATCCACATTATCCACAATTTACATTAAAGGAAAATATAATGCATATGTCATTTTTTGTAGAATACGTGTTTTGTTAAAAATATAAAAATTAATGCAATACGCTTTCGTGAAATAATTCTTGATATTTATTGGAATTGTGGTATAATATTTCCATAATACAACATAATTGAATGACAATTTCTTGGATGAATTGGCTATTGTATTGTAAATAACGGTAAAGGAGTTGGGCATCATGCGTTTTGTTATTACTGGAAGAAATCTTGAGGTAACAGAAGGATTGAGGGCAGCAGTGGAGGATAAGCTTGGAAAGCTTGACAGATTCTTTGCTACTGACACAGAAGTGATTGTGACATTAAGCGTAGAAAAGGAGAGACAGAAAATAGAGGTAACTATTCCTGTAAAGGGCAGCATCATTCGTTCTGAACAGGTAAGCAACGATATGTATGTATCAATTGACCTTGTTGAAGAGGTAATTGAGCGTCAGCTTAAGAAGTATAAGAACAAGATAATTGCCCAGAAGCAGAGCCAGGCAGGCTTCGCCAAGGAATATGTGGAAAAGGATTATGATGATGAGGCAGAGGTTCAGATTATCCGTACTAAGAAGTTCGGTGTAAAGCCTATGGACCCTGAAGAAGCATGCGTACAGATGGAGCTGTTGGGACATAACTTCTTTGTTTTCTCTAACTCAGAAACCAATCAGGTCAATGTAGTTTATAAGAGAAAGGGAAACACCTACGGTCTCATTGAGCCGGAGTTTTAATTAGATTATAAGGTCAAGAATATTATATAAAAAGGGACAATTCGTTTGCAGGATTGTTCCTTTTTTAGTGATTAGATTAGTATGTGAGATTTTGCGTTTTTTATTTTAAGGTGCTATGAAGCGTAGCTTCATAAGCAATTTGCACGAAAATTGCGCAAAGTAAGCTAGCTTACTTATCGCAATTCTTGTGCAAAATTATCATATCACTTCGTGATATGTACCTTAAAATAAAAAACGCAAAATCTCAAGAATTTGTGTAATTGACCGTATCTTATAAAAGTGTTACAATATTATAGATTATTTTCGCAAAAGGATACTTATTTGGGTTTAAGGAGATTTTAACAATGGGGTTAATAGAAAAAGTTTTTGGAACTCATAGTGAAAGAGAGTTAAAGTATATATATCCGATAGTAGATAAAATAGAAGCTTTAAGACCTCAGTGGATGGAGCTTTCCGACGCTGAATTAAAGGATAAAACAAGGCAGTTTAAGGATAGACTTGCAAAGGGGGAAACTCTTGATGATATTCTTCCTGAAGCATTTGCGACCATAAGAGAGGCTGCAAGAAGAACACTCGGCATGGAGCATTACCGCGTACAGCTTATCGGTGGTGTGGTTTTGCATCAGGGACGTATTGCAGAAATGAAGACAGGTGAAGGTAAAACTCTTGTTTCCACACTCCCTGCATATCTTAATGCACTTACCGGCGAGGGCGTTTTAATAGTAACTGTTAATGACTATCTTGCAAAGCGTGATGCAGAGTGGATGGGACAGGTGCATGAATTTTTGGGACTTACGGTCGGGGTTGTCCTTAACTCCAATACACCGCAGGAAAGGCAGCAGGCTTATGGCTGCGATATCACATATGTAACCAATAACGAGCTCGGATTTGATTATCTTCGTGATAATATGGCAATTTACAAGGAACAGCTTGTTCTTCGTAATTTGAAGTACTGCATCATAGATGAGGTCGATTCCGTTCTTATTGATGAGGCAAGAACACCGCTTATCATATCAGGACAGGGAAGTAAGTCAACAAAGCTTTATGAAATGTGCGATATTCTTGCAGGACAGCTTTGCAAAGGCAGCGGCGACGGTGAATTATCCAAGCTTGATGCCATTATGGGAACCGAAATTGAAGAAGACGGCGATTTTATCGTAAATGAAAAAGATAAGATAGTTAATCTTACGGAAGAAGGCGTAAGCAAAGTAGAAAAATTTTTCAATATAGAAAATCTTGCTGACCCGGAAAATCTGGAAATCCAGCACAACATTATACTCGCACTTCGCGCACATTATCTTATGTTCCGCGATCAGGATTATGTAGTTAAGGATGACCAGGTGCTTATCGTTGACGAATTCACCGGACGTATAATGCCGGGAAGAAGATTTTCGGATGGTCTTCATCAGGCTATTGAAGCAAAGGAACACGTTAAGGTTAAGAGGGAGAGTAAGACCCTTGCCACAATTACATTCCAGAACTTCTTCAACAAATTTGATAAAAAGGCAGGTATGACGGGTACAGCTCTCACAGAGGAGAAGGAATTCCGTGAAATTTATAATCTTGATGTTATAGAAATACCGACAAATAAACCGATTGCGCGTGTGGACCTTGATGATGCGGTTTATAAGACAAAAGCAGGTAAGCTTAGTGCAGTTGTCAGAGCTGTTGAAGAAGCACATGAAAAGGGACAGCCGGTGCTTGTAGGTACCATTACGATTGAAGCTTCGGAGGAATTAAGTGCTCTTTTAAAGAAACGCGGTATTGCACATAAGGTTCTTAACGCCAAGTTCCATGAGCTGGAGGCTGAAATAATTGCTGATGCAGGTCATCATGGCGCAGTAACAATTGCAACTAATATGGCAGGACGTGGTACTGATATAAAGCTTGATGAGGAGGCTATTGCAGCAGGCGGTCTTAAGATTATCGGCACCGAGCGCCACGAATCAAGACGAATTGATAATCAGCTCCGTGGACGTGCCGGACGTCAGGGAGATGTGGGTGAGTCCAGATTCTATATTTCTCTGGAAGATGATCTTATGAGACTTTTCGGCTCAGAAAGACTTATATCAATGTTCCAGGCACTGGGTGTACCTGATGATGAACAGATTGAACATAAAATGCTTTCTTCGGCTATTGAGAAGGCTCAAAAGAAGATTGAGATAAATCATTATGGTGTAAGACGTAATCTTCTTGAATATGACCAGGTAAATAATGAACAGCGTGAGATAATTTACGCTGAGCGCCGTAAGGTTTTGGATGGCGAAAATATGCGTGAAACCATTTACAAGATGATTACCGATTTCGTGGATAATTCGATTGATTCCTGCATAAGCGATGAGGTGTCTTCAAAGGAGTGGGATTATACCGCACTTAATGAGATTATCCTTCCGGTTATTCCTCTTGCTCATCCGATTACACAGATGGATGATTGCAGGAAAAAGGATCAGTTAAAACAGGTTGTTAAAGAGCAGGCTGTTAAGCTGTATGAGGATAAGGAGGCAGAATTTCCGGAGCCGGAGCATATTCGTGAGCTTGAGAGAATCGTTTTGTTAAAGGTAATTGACCGCAAGTGGATGGATCATATTGATGATATGGACCAGCTTCGTCAGGGTATCGGCCTTCAGGCATATGGTCAGAAAGACCCTGTTGTTGAGTACAAGATGAGTGGTTTTGATATGTTTAACTCAATGATTTCCAATATTCAGGAGGATACGGTTAAGCTCCTTATGCATATCAGGGTTGAGCAGAAGGTTGAACGAGAGCAGGTTGCAAAGGTTACCGGAACAAATAAAGATGACTCTGCACCTAGGGGACCTGTTAAGAGAACCGAGAAAAAGGTATATCCTAATGAACTGTGTCCGTGCGGTTCGGGAAAGAAATATAAGCAGTGCTGCGGACGTAAGACTGTATAAAGAAATTTACTTAAGTTAATAAATTTTAAAAATAAATATAAAGGCAGGTGAGCTTTGGTGGTTGAATTGGACCAGTTTAAGTACAGAATTTCAACATACAAAGAACCCTTAGAGAAATTGAGGGATTCACTTTGACTTAGCTAACAAGCAAAAAAAAGTCGAAGAAATTGAAATGAATATGGAAATGCCGGGATTTTGGGATGATCCTGAAAAATCCCAGGCGGTTATGAAAGAGCTTAAAACATTAAAGGATGCGATGGATGGATATAAAAAGCTGGAATCGTATGTGACGGATGCAGAGGATTTTATCGAGATGGCCCAGGAAGAAAATGATTCGGGTCTTGTTGAAGAAATTGGCGCACTCCTTGACGAATATGAGCTTTTATATGACGAGATGATGATGGACACATTGCTTTCCGGTGCATATGACAGGGACAATGCCATTCTGACATTGCATGCAGGTGCGGGAGGAACAGAGAGCTGTGACTGGGCGTCAATGCTCCTTAGAATGTACAGCAGATGGGCTGACAAAAAAGGATTTACAGTGGAAACACTGGATTATCTTGATGGTGATGAAGCAGGGGTTAAGTCCGTAACCATACAGGTAAACGGTCCTAATGCCTACGGTTATCTTAAGTCAGAGCATGGCGTTCACAGGCTTGTTAGGATTTCTCCGTTTAATGCGGCAGGAAAAAGACAGACCTCGTTTGTTTCATGTGATGTGATGCCGGACATTGAGGAGGATATAAATATTGAGATAAATGAAGATGATCTCAGGATTGATACATATCGTTCCAGTGGCGCAGGCGGCCAGCATATAAACAAGACCTCATCTGCAATCAGAATTACGCATATTCCGACCAATATAGTAGTTCAGTGTCAGAATGAGAGGTCGCAGCATCAAAACAAAGATAAAGCGATGCAGATGCTTAAGGCTAAGCTTTTTTTGCTCAAACAGCAGGAAAATGAGGCTAAAATGGCAGGCATTCGAGGAACACAGATGGATAACGGCTGGGGAAGCCAGATACGAAGCTATGTACTGCAGCCATATACGATGGTCAAGGATCATCGTACCAACAAAGAAATCGGAAACGCGCAGAGTGTATTGGATGGCAATCTTGATCCGTTTATCAGTGAATATTTAAAATGGCTGAGTAAGGGTGGAAACAAGGAGGAATAACCTATGGCAAATTATGTAAAACCGGTAATATTTAATCTTGGTGCTCAAAAGTATGGCGTTGATATCAATATTGTAAATGCAATCGAAAGTTATCAGAAGGTAGTTAATGTTCCTAATGCGGTACCATATATTAAGGGTATTATAAATCTTCGCAATGAGGTTATTCCTGTATATAACTTAAGACGTAAGTTCAATATGCCGGAGGCTGCTGCTGATAATGTATCAAGCAGTATGATTGTAATCAGGGTGGAGGATGTTCTGGTTGCACTTGAGGTGGATTCTGTTGCCGAAATACATGAATTTGCGCCATCGGAAATAGTAAATATGCCTAGTCTGGTTATGAATGATGATACAGGCTTTCTTGAGAGGGTTGTCAATCTTAATGGGCAGCTTGTTGTGCTTATGGATGTTTGCAAGATTTTAACTCAGGAAGAACTTGCAAAGGTTAAGAAAATGAAAGAGGATATGGAGTAGTATGAAAAGATTAGAGCGTGGTGCAGGGATTCTTATGCCAATCAGCAGTATGCCCTCGCCTTATGGAATCGGAACAATGGGTAAGGCTGCGTACGAATTTGTAGATTTTGTCAGGGAATGCAACCACAGGTACTGGCAGGTGCTTCCGCTTGGACCAACAAGCTTTGGTGACAGTCCTTATCAGGGCTTTTCTACGTTTGCAGGAAATCCGTATTTTATTGACCTTGATATGCTGATTGAGGAAGGCCTCCTTACCCGAAGCTATGTGGAGAGCTTCGACTGGGGAAATGATCCGTGTAATATTGCCTACGAAAAAATATTTGAGTCACGTTATGCTGTATTAAGGGAAGCATTTAAGAACAGTGAACATATCAAAACGGCTGCCTATGAGAAATTTCTTGAAGAAAATTCATATTGGATAGAAGATTATGCGCTGTTTATGGCAGTTAAGCTGTACTATAAGAATGCAGACTGGTCATTGTGGGAGGATGATATACGTTTTCGTAAGCCGAAGGCACTCGCAAAATACGCAGATCTTCTTAAAGAGGATGTTGATTTTTATAAGTTTTTACAGTTCAAGTTTTTTGAACAATGGAATAAGTTAAAAAAGTATGCCAATGAGAAGGGTATTGAGGTAATAGGTGATATTCCGATTTATGTGGCATATGACAGTGCGGATGTATGGGTGAACCATGGTGAATTCTGTCTGGATGAGAATCTGACTCCGACCAAGGTTGCAGGTGTGCCGCCGGATGCTTTTACCGAATTGGGTCAGAAGTGGGGAAATCCGCTTTATGACTGGGCTAAGATGGAAAAGAACGGCTTTACATGGTGGGCAAGGCGCATGAAAGCGGCAGCTTCGATGTACGATATTATCCGTATAGACCATTTTTTGGGAGTTGTGAAGTATTACACAATCCCTGCCAATGATCCGGATGCGAGAAACGGAGAATACAAAAAAGGTCCCGGAAAGAAGCTTACAGATGTAATAAATGCTGCAATCGGTGACAAGAAGATTATTGCAGAGGATTTGGGCGTCGAGATTCCGGAGGCAACCAGTCTCCTTGAAGAAAACGGATATCCGGGTATGAAGGTTTTGGAATTTGCCTTTGGCGGTGACCGTAATAATGTTCATCTTCCGCATAATTACAAGACACCAAACTGTGTTGTTTATGGCGGAACACATGATAACGAGACTTTGATGGGATATTTTAATGCCCGTAATGACTGGGAGCTGGGATATGCCTATGATTATCTTGATACCAGGGATAAGAGAAAAATGGTCGATCAGGTATTCCGTCTTGCATATGGCAGTATTGCTGACGTTGTAATTTTTCAGGTGCAGGATATTTTAAAGCTCGACAATAGCGCCAGAACAAATTTTCCATCCACACTTGGCACTAACTGGAAATGGCGCATGAGAAAGGGAGAGCTTGGAGAGAGGAATAAGCAGGATTTAAGATACCTGGCAAGTATTTTTGGAAGAGAAATGTAAGGAAAAGGACATTTTTATGCAGAAAAAGGAGCAATACTATGTGGTAAGGGAAAAAGCTCTTCCTGAAGTGCTGCTTAAGGTTGTTGAGGCGAAAAAGCTTCTTGACATGCATCAGGCAATGACGGTTCAGGAGGCTACCGAACAGGTAGGGTTGAGCAGGAGCTCTTTCTACAAATACAAGGACGATATTTATTTGTTCTGCGATAATAACAAGGGTAAGACAATAACATTTGTCATACAAATTGAGGACCAGCCGGGTATTTTATCCAAAGTGCTTAAGACGATTGCAGAGTGCAAAGCCAATGTGCTTACAATACATCAGGCGATTCCGATTAATGGTATTGCCTCACTTACCCTGAGCGTTGATATTTTGAATGAGACAAATGATTCATCAAAGATGCTTACAGATATTGAGAAGCTTGAGGGCGTACATTATTTAAAGATTCTTTCAAGAGAATAATAAGGTCCGATAAAAAGAATAAATGACATTTAGCAGGGCTAAATGCTAAAGACGGAGGTTAATATGGTAAACGTAGGAGTGTTAGGTTACGGCACGGTTGGCTCGGGAGTTATCGAGGTCGTGGGTACAAACCAGGAATCAATCAACAAAAAGGCAGGGGATGAAATTAACATTAAGTATGTACTTGATCTTAAGGATTTTCCCGGTGATCCTGTTCAGGAAAAGATTGTCCATGATATAAATGTTATTCTTGAGGATGAAACGGTAAGCGTTGTTGTTGAGGTTATGGGCGGTATAGAGCCGGCCTACACATTCGTTAAAAAAGCGCTTATGGCGGGCAAGAGCGTAGTTACATCCAATAAGGCATTAGTTGCAAAGCATGGTGCTGAATTGCTGCAGATTGCTAAAGAAAGCAATTTGAATTTTCTTTTTGAGGCAAGTGTAGGCGGTGGTATTCCTATAATCCGCCCGCTTAATCTTTCACTTACGGCGGATGAAATTACAGCCATCTCCGGAATCTTGAACGGAACAACGAATTACATACTGACAAAGATGGACAGGGAAGGTCTTGCGTTTGATGATGTATTAAAGGATGCACAGGCAAAGGGATATGCGGAACGCAATCCTGAGGCTGATGTTGAGGGATATGACTCCTGCCGTAAGATTGCAATTCTATCATCGCTTGCTTATGGCAATCAGGTTGATTTTGAGGATATTCACTGTGAAGGCATAACTAAGATTACTGATATGGATTTTAAATATGCTGCACAGATGAAGCGTTCAATTAAACTTATCGGCACAAGCAGTCAGAAAAACGGCAAGGTTTCTGCAATTGTCGCACCATTTATGATTTCACCTGAGCATGTTTTCTACTCTGTAAATGATGTTATTAACGGAATAAATATTACAGGCAATATGGTTGGTGATATTTCGTTTGTAGGTGCAGGCGCCGGCAAGCTTCCGACAGCGAGTGCGGTTGTTACGGATATTGTTGACTGCGCAAAGAACCCTAATGTAAATATTATGGGTGGCTGGAAACCGGAAAAGCTTGAGCTTGTACCGCACGAAGAAACCGAACGCAGATTCTATGTCAGAATTAAGGGCTCGATTGAGGAAAAGCTTACGGATGTTGAGAGAGCTCTCGGTAAGGTTGAGGTAATCACACTGGATGGCGTGACGGATGAATTTGCTGTCATAACAGGTATGATAAAGGAAGGAGCATTTGATAAAGCTTCAAGAACACTCGACAGAATGATTAACCGAATACGAATCTGGTAAAACACATAAATAAAAAGCAGCCTCTTGGGGCTGCTTTTATTATTGTATCTAATTATTTTTACTGTTGTCAAAATCCTTGCCCTTGTCAGGACTGCTGGAATTGTCATCACCATTAGCATTATCAGGTTTATTGGCCTTGTCATCACCGTTAGTACCGTCAAAATCTTTACCGCCGCCAAAACCTCTGCCGCCGCCTTGCCCGCCGCCGAAGCCACGGTCACCGCCGCCGCCCATACCGCCGCCGAAGCCAAAGCCAAATCCATTGCCATAAATAAGACTAGTCATCTCAACAGTAGAAGAATTATCGCCTGCTGTTAATGTGTATGTGCCGCCCTCCTTAATCTCCGGACTGCTGATTACAACAGAACTAAAAGATTTTGGAGAAGTACAGTTAATAATTACATTACCGTCCGAATCGGTAAGAGTGATTTCATCCTCGGCAGAACCGGAAATGTTTACAAGCATACTGCCCTGAGTTGAATCACTTCCAAAGTTCTGAGCCATTCCGTTTGAGCCTATGGCAACAACTATACCTCCGGTTATTGTTCCTGAAGTTTCATAATCGATAGCACCATTGTCATTTGCGGTAGGACCGAATACATATGTTTCGCCTCCGTTAACAACAAGGTTGCCATTTGAATCAACACCATCACCCTGTGCGTTAATGGTGATATATCCGCCATTTATGGTTATAAGCGGGGTGGTGTCTGAAGCATTAGCATTAAGACCATCATCCGACGCTGTAAGAGTAATATTGCCGCCGTCGATTGTTATTGTACCGCCTTCAATTCCCTCATAGCTGGTGCTGATGTCAATCACACCGTCATAAATATGAAGGTCATTATCTGCATGGATACCGTCATCACCGGATGCAATATTAAATGTACCTGTATAAATATCAAGTGTTCCGTTAGAGTGTAAGGAGTCATCGGCACTGTCTATATTGAAGATTCCACCGTTGATAACTATGGCGGTTCCGGATTTAAGCCCCTTTGTACTTGTCGAATCGGTTGTTTCTGAACTGTCTTCTGAACCATTCATATCTCCAGGCATAGCAGGCATCTCGCCAGCATTATCACCATCCGGCATAGCAGGCATCTCGCCAGCATTATCACCATCCGGCATAGCAGGCATCTCGCCAGAATTATCACCGTCCGGCATACTAGGCATCTCACCGGCATTATCACCATCCGGCATGGCAGGTATTTCGCCAGAGTTATTACCGTCATTACCGTCCGGCATAGCAGGCATCTCACCCATATTAAAGCCATCCGGCATACTAGGCATCTCGTCAGCACTAAAACCATCCGGCATAGAAGGCATCTCGTCAGCATTAAAACCATCAGGCATAGAAGGCATCTCATTGGTGCTGTCACCATCACCTGTCATATTATCCTGTTGTTGGTTGAAAAATTTCTGCATCATTTTGCCAAAATCCATACCGCCGCCAAATTTATCATCCGAATGTACGCGGCCATTTTCATTTCCACCGCCGGAAACTATATCGAATGAACCGCCGTCTATTGTGAGTACGGCGGATGAAGAAATTCCGTCACCATCACTGGTAATATCAAAGGTACCATTTGATATATAGATAAATCCGTTTTCGTCAGAATCATCATTTTCACTATGAATAGCATCTTTGCCTGAAACCAAATCAAATGAACCGCCGCAAATCCTTACACTATCCTTACCGTTAAGCGCCGTACTTGAAGCGTTTATGTGGTATGAGCCATTGGTGACCTTGAGATCATTTTTTGAAACAATACCGTGGCCATACTCAGTGGATATTGTAAGTGTTCCACTGCCATTTAATGTTAAATTATCTTTTGAAAAAATAACAGCGTCCACATTGCTTGATTCAGAATCATCATTTTCAAATTCGTCGCTGGTGCATAGGGTATTAACTGAGTTCTCGGCAGTTGTAATATAAACAGTATCTGCCTTCTTTACATAAATGGCTGCACTTGATTTGCTGGTAATATTTACATTATCAAGTACAAGCTGTATTTCATCATTTTTGCCGGCATCTACAATAACCTGACCGTCGGATACGCTGCCGGAAAGGATATAAGTGCCTGCTTTACTGATTGTGAAGGTGTTATTGCTATCTGACAACTCAATTAAAGTTGCCTTGGATATGTCATAGCTGCTGTCTAAGTCAGAAGCAGAAAACATATCGGATGAAGAAGTATCATCATAAACATATGCACTTGTGTTATCAGTCATGTCATCAGAACCATCACTGCACGCAGCAAGGGAAAATGCAAGAGATAAACAGCATACGCCTGCAATGTATTTGCGCAGTTGTTTGCAGGATGGACGATAATTCTTTTTATAATTCATAAATATTAACCTCCTGCTGTGATAAGCTAATTTCAAGATTACCGTTTCTACAGCGAAGAGCATCAATAAGTTCTTTTTCAACAGAAGTGTCATTTAAAGTTACAGTATAGTGTAATTTAAAAAGACTGCCCATATTTGTTGTCTTAACAGATACAAGCTCGAAATTTTTTGTATACTTAGAAAGAATCTCACTGAAAACATCGCCATAATTTAAATCTTCGGGAATTGTAATTCTCAGGGATTTGTCAAGTGTGTCAACACCGTTGTGTGATATGTTAATTGTATTTAATACAAGCATTACGATACCGAGGACAAGCGTGAATAAAACAGCATAGCCAAGATACCCCATACCAGCCACAAGACCTGCACCCATTGCGAGGAAGATTGTGCCGATGTCCTTGGCAGTTCCCGCAACTGAACGGAAACGTACAAGACTAAAGGCTCCTGCAACTGCAATACCTGCACCAATGTTGCCATTTACCATCATAATAACTACACATACAATAGCAGGCAGTATAACGAGTGTTATAAGAAAACTCTTGGTGCTGCGGCTCTTAAAGCTGTAAACAAACGCAATAAATACACCAATTAATAGAGATACCGCAATGCAAATTAAAAATTTAGGTACATCAATAACCGATGTAGTAGAATCAAAAACTCCCTGAAACAATGTATTAAGCATAAATATAATTTCCTCCGTTTAACTTGTTATTGTAAATTGTTGTGTAGGCAGTGCCATATTTTGAAAAGGATGTGCGGTATATATGATTCTCATTAAGAATCTCTACCAGCCACAAAGGAAATGCACCGGCGGTTTTAATTTCCATCAGGAACTGGTCGGGGCTTATAAGCTGCATACCATAAATTCCGGTGTGGAGATTTAAATCGTAATCACGCCACAATATGTTGTTATCAAATGTGATTCTGAATTCATGATCATCCTTGGCGTAGTAAGCTTCCCTCTCATATGTAAGTAAAACCGATGGACCAAGCATAGGATACATTTGCAGACAGTAGTCAATCTCACGTCCTATCTGGCAGTCCTTTACGGTTGTTTCACCGGACAGGTAGGACAGGGCTGCCTGTTCAGGCATCAATATTCTCCGTTTGTAAACAACACTTTCGTATTTCTTCTTTAATTCGATAAATACCTGGCTGTCTTTATTTGCAACACCATAGCTGCGAAGTCTGAGCTTTTCCTTATAAATAGGGTGCTCCATCGAACGTCTTACCATTCGAAAATCGGGTGTATCATAATACAAGCTGCATATGGTATTCTTTCCATGCTCGTCAGCAATCATATATGGAGCCATAAGCTTTTTTATAGTTTCCATCTGATGTCTGGTAAGACTGTATTTGAGCTCATATCTTTTGAAAATCATCTGATCACTCATATCGTGCTATTCCTTTCAATAAATTTGGTTTCGTCTTAAGCCGAATTGAATTCTATATAGTTATATAATTTATAAGTGTACATTCTGTGAAAAAATTTGGAAAAAATTGTGTACTTGCCGGCTTGGATAAAAAATATCTGCTTATCCTTGAAAGTTTGACTGTGAGCCGATATAATAAGAAGATAGACAAACAATAATTCATTACGGAGGAAATATCATGGATCGCGAAATGATAGTTGTCATCGACTTTGGCGGACAATATAATCAGCTTGTTGCACGCCGTGTCAGAGAATGCAATGTTTACTGCGAAATCTATTCATATAAGACGGATATTGCGAAGATTAAAGCCATGAATCCAAAAGGAATCATCCTTACAGGAGGTCCAAGCAGCTGTTATGAGGCCGGAGCTGCCACATGCGGTACGGAACTTTTTGAAATAGGTGTTCCTGTTCTCGGGTTATGCTATGGCGCACAGATTATGAATCACGTGCTGGGAGGAAGAGTTGAGAGAGCTGCCAATCGTGAATACGGAAAGGCTGAGATTAAGGTGGATAACACATCTGCTTTGTTTGAAGGTGTGTCAGAGGATACAACCTGTTGGATGAGCCATTTTGACTATATAGCACAGATGGCACCGGGATTCAGGAGTATTGCCCATACGGATAATTGTCCGGTTGCTGCCTGTGAAAATGCGGCAAAAGGTTTGTATGGAATTCAGTTTCATCCTGAAGTGCTTCATACTCCGGAAGGCTCTAAAATGTTATTTAATTTTGTAAGGGTTATCTGTGGCTGTGCAGGTGACTGGAGAATGGACACATTTGTTGAAGATTCAATAAAGTCAATCAGGGAAAAGGTTGGAACCGGCAAGGTGCTTCTTGCACTTTCGGGCGGTGTTGATTCGTCCGTGGCAGCAGCCCTTCTTTCGAGAGCAATTGGTAAGCAGCTTACCTGTGTATTTGTCGACCACGGACTTTTAAGAAAGAATGAGGGAGATGAGGTCGAGGCGGTATTTGGAGCTTCAGGCATATTCGACCTTAATTTCATCCGTGTCAATGCACATGAAAGATATTACAACAAGCTTGCAGGTGTCACTGAACCGGAAAGCAAGCGTAAGATTATAGGCGAGGAATTTATACGTGTATTTGAAGAGGAAGCCAAGAAAATCGGAGCTGTTGATTTTCTGGCACAGGGAACTATTTATCCTGATGTTGTGGAGTCGGGACTTGGCGGAGAGTCTGCTGTAATTAAGTCCCATCACAATGTAGGTGGACTTCCTGATTTTGTTGATTTTAAGGAAATTATTGAACCGCTTCGCAATCTGTTCAAGGATGAGGTGCGCAAAGCCGGACTTGAACTCGGAATTCCGGAGAATTTGGTGTTCCGTCAGCCATTTCCAGGTCCAGGACTCGGCATCAGAATCATCGGCGATGTAACGGCACAGAAGGTTAAAATTGTGCAGGATGCCGATGCTATCTACCGTGAAGAGGTGGATAATGCAGCCGCAGCATACAAGAAAGCTAACGGCAAAAATCCTGACTGGATGCCTGACCAGTATTTTGCAGCACTTACCAATATGCGTTCAGTCGGTGTAATGGGTGATGAAAGAACCTATGATTACGCAGTTGCATTAAGGGCTGTAAGAACCGTGGATTTTATGACGGCGGAAAGTGCACAGATTCCTTTTGAAGTATTGCAAACTGTAATGAGCAGAATTATAAATGAGGTGAGAGGCGTTAATCGCGTATTCTATGATTTGACGAGCAAACCACCGGGGACGATTGAGTTCGAATAGCGGACATTTGAGCCACAAAGCCTTTATTTTCGGGCTTTGTAGGCTCTTTTCTTTTGCTCGTGATGTTAATATGATGTTAAGAATTTAAGGTGTTTACTCTCATTACCCTCATTTTAATTTTATTGAAATTCCTGTCAGACTGTGATAGAATC
>CAYOHM010000039.1:0-17517 GCA_964403785.1 uncultured Alistipes sp. | reverse complement strand
GGAGAATTTTATCAGCTTGATTTTGAAATGAGTTTTGCAACGCAGGAGGATGTATTTAAAGTCGGCGAGGAGATTTTGACGGCAACCTTTGAAAAATTTGCACCGGAGGGCTTTGAAGTTACGAAGGCGCCATACCCGATTATCAGCTACAAGCAGGCAATGCTTGAGTTTGGTTCGGATAAGCCGGATCTTCGCAATCCGCTTAGAATTATAGATGTGACGGATTTCTTCCAGAAATGCACCTTCAAACCATTTGTTGGCAAGACGGTTCGTGCAATTAAGGTTCATGCGGATATGTCAAAGGGCTTCCATGAGAAGCTTCTGAAATTCGCCACTGACCTCGGAATGGGCGGACTGGGTTATCTTGAGGTTCTGGAGGACCTTTCATACAAGGGACCTATTGATAAGTTTATCCCTGAGGAATACAAGAAGGAATTCCTTGAGCTTGCGGGACTTTCGGCAGGTGATACGATATTCTTCATGGCAGATAAAGAAGAAAGAGCAGCTTACTATGCGGGACAGCTTCGTAATGAGCTTGGTGCTAAGCTTGGTTTATTGGAGAAAAATGCGTACCGCTTCTGTTATGTAAATGATTTTCCGATGTTTGAGAAGGACCCTGAGACCAAGCAGATTGGATTTACACATAATCCGTTTTCAATGCCGCAGGGAGGACTTGAGGCGCTTAATACGAAGGACCCGCTGGATATTCTCGCATATCAGTACGATATTGTATGTAATGGCGTTGAGCTTTCATCCGGTGCGGTTCGTAACCACGATATGAAGATTATGACAAAGGCATTTGAAATTGCAGGGTACGATGAAGAAACACTTAAGAATAAATTCGGAGCATTATATAACGCTTTTCAGTTTGGTGCACCACCGCATGCAGGTATGGCACCGGGCGTGGACCGTATGATTATGCTCCTTAGAAATGAAGAAAATATCCGTGAGGTAATTGCGTTCCCGATGAGTGGTACAGCTCAGGATCTTATGTGCGGTGCGCCTAATGAAGTTACAGAACAGCAGCTTCGTGAGGTTCATATAAAGGTAAGAGACTAACGAAATTTTAGGAGATTTAATATGGCAAATGTGATTGATGATGCAACAATAGACTATGTCGGTATCTTAGCCAAGCTTGAGCTTTCACCGCAGGAGAAGGAGCAGGCCAAGAAGGATATGGCAAATATGCTCGACTACATCGATATGCTTAATGAATTGAACACGGACGGTGTTGAGCCGATGTCGCATGTTTTTCCTGTCAATAATGTATTTCGTGAGGATGTTGTGGTAAATGGCGATGACCGTGAAAATATTTTATCCAACGCTCCACAGAGCAAGGAAGGCAGCTTCATGGTTCCAAAGACCGTAGAGTAGGAGGCAATGACAGTGAATTTAATGAGCTTAACTGCCGTAGAACTCGGCAAAAAGATAAAAGCAGGAGAGGTTTCGGCCGTAGAAGCTGCACAGGCAGCGCTGGATGCGATTGAAAAGCAGGATGCCAGATTAAATTGTTATGTGACGGTTAACAAGGAGGCTGCTTTAGAAAGAGCAGCCCAGGTGCAGAAACTTATTGATGCCGGCACTCTTGCCGGACCCCTGGCAGGTGTTCCGGTAGCGATTAAGGATAATATGTGTACTAAGGGCGTGCTTACAACGTGCAGCTCCAAAATACTTGGTAATTTTGTGCCGACATACACGTCTGAGGCAGTAATTAATCTTGAAAATGCAGGCGCGGTTATTCTCGGAAAGACAAATATGGATGAATTTGCAATGGGCAGCACAACGGAGACTTCTGCATATGGAGTGACAAGAAATCCATGGAATGAGGAGCATGTTCCGGGAGGTTCATCAGGCGGCTCGGCAGCGGCAGTGGCAGCACAGGAGTGCTCATATGCACTGGGCTCGGATACAGGCGGCTCAATCAGGCAGCCAAGCTCATTCTGCGGAGTTACGGGTATGAAGCCGACATATGGTACAGTTTCACGTTACGGACTTATTGCCTATGGCTCATCCCTTGACCAGATTGGTCCCATAGCCAAGGATGTTACGGATTGTGCGACGATTCTGGAGACCATTGCATCATATGACCCTAAGGATTCAACATCAATTAAGAGAGAGGATTATGATTTTACATCTGCGTTGGTGGAGGATGTAAAGGGCTTAAAGATAGGTATTCCGAGGGACTATTTTGGAGAAGGACTTGACAGTCAGGTAAGTGAGGCAGTTCTTGCTGCTGCAAAGGTGCTTGAAGGTAAGGGCGCGATTGTCGAAGAATTTGATTTGAGCCTTGTTGAATATGCGATACCGGCATACTATGTAATTGCGTCGGCAGAGGCAAGCTCAAATCTTGCACGTTTCGACGGCGTTAAGTACGGATACAGGGCGAGTGAGTATGAGGGACTTCACAGTATGTATAAGAAGAGCCGTTCCGAAGGCTTCGGAGCCGAGGTTAAAAGAAGAATTATGCTGGGCTCATTTGTTCTTAGTTCAGGATATTATGATGCATATTACCTCAAGGCGCTGCGTACAAAGGCACTCATTAAACAGGCATTTGATAAGGCATTTGCAAAATATGATATAATATTGGGACCTGCAGCTCCTACAACAGCTCCAAAGCTCGGAGAGTCGCTAAGTGACCCTATCAAGATGTACCTTGGTGATATTTATACGATTTCAGTTAATCTTGCCGGACTTCCGGGTATTTGTGTTCCGTGCGGACTTGACTCAAATGGACTTCCGATAGGTCTTCAGCTTATAGGAGACTGCTTTAAAGAAAAAAATATTATTCGCGCTGCTTATACTTTTGAACGTACAAGAGAGTATGAAAGATGTGACGCAGCCAGAAAAATGGATTAGGAGGGGAATGAAATGAAACAGTATGAGACAGTCATTGGTCTTGAGGTTCATGTAGAACTTGCAACAAAAACTAAGATTTTCTGCTCCTGCTCCACAGCCTTCGGCGGTGCGCCAAATACACATACCTGTCCTGTTTGTACGGGTATGCCGGGCTCGCTTCCGGTATTAAATAAGCAGGTGGTTGAATATGCAATGGCGGTTGGTCTTGCAACCAACTGTGATATTACCAGAAAGAATATTTTTGACCGTAAGAATTATTTCTACCCTGACAACCCGCAGAACTACCAGATTTCACAGCTTTATTATCCAATCTGCCGCAACGGCGGTGTTGAAATAGAAACGGAAAACGGCAGGAAAACCGTTAGAATCCATGAGATTCATATGGAGGAGGATGCCGGTAAGCTGATTCATGATGACTGGGATGATTGCTCACTCGTCGATTTTAACAGGTCGGGTGTGCCGCTTATCGAGATTGTTTCTGAACCGGATATGCGCTCGGCAGATGAAGTTATCGCATATCTTGATAAATTAAGACTTATTATTCAGTATCTTGGAGCTTCTGACTGCAAATTACAGGAGGGCTCAATGAGGGCGGATGTGAACCTCTCAGTTCGTGAGGTGGGAGCCGCCGAATTCGGAACCAGAACCGAAATGAAGAACCTGAATTCCTTCAAGGCTATTGCAAGAGCAATCGAGGGCGAGAAGAATCGCCAGATAGATTTGATTGAGTCAGGGGAAAAGGTTGTTCAGGAAACGAGAAGATGGGATGATAATAAAGAGTATTCATATGCGATGAGGTCTAAGGAGGATGCTCAGGATTACAGGTATTTCCCGGAGCCGGATCTTGTTCCGGTGGTTATTGATGATGAGTGGCTTGCGAGAGTAAAGGCCGCACAGCCGGAATTCAGGGACGAGAAGAAGGCAAGGTATGTGTCTGAGTTTGAGCTTCCTGAATATGATGCAGACATTATCACAGGCTCCAAAAAGCTTGCGGATATTTTTGAAGAAACAACGGCAATCTGCAATAAGCCTAAAAAGGTTTCCAACTGGATTATGGGCGAGATTATGAGATTGTTAAAGGATAAGGCAATGGAGCCGGAGGATATAACATTTTCACCGGTTAATCTTGCAAAGCTTATCAATATAGTTGAGAGTGGAGCTATAAATGGCTCTGTGGCAAAGGAAGTATTCGGAGTAATCTTTAGTGAAGATGTGGACCCGGAAAAATACATTGAAGAAAAGGGTCTTAAGAACACTAATGATGAGGGCGAGCTTAGAAAAGTGGTTGAAGAGGTTATGGCTGCTAACCCGCAGTCCGTTGCTGATTACAGAGGCGGTAAGGTGCAGGCACTTGGGTTCCTTGTTGGCCAGACTATGAAGACAATGAAGGGTAAAGCAGATCCGGGAATGGTAAATAAATTACTCAAGGAATTGTTATAATAAATACTACTGGTTACCAAAGGCGGCTGAATTAATGAAATATTTAATAGAATTGACAAATAATGAAGTGTTATTAAGCAGTGTTGCGGCATGGGCAATAGCGCAGGTGCTTAAGACACTGATTAATTTCCTTACCACAAGGGAATTCAATGCGGAGAGACTGGTTGGAAGCGGAGGAATGCCAAGCTCACATTCGGCAACGGTATGTGCACTTGTAACGTCGGTTGGGATTAATTACGGACTTGACGGTTATGAATTTGCCATTGCAACAGTATTTGCCATAATAGTAATGTACGATGCAATGAATGTAAGGCGTGAAGCAGGCAAGCACGCGAAGCTTCTTAACATAATTGCTATGACGATGCAGCAGGACATTCCTTTTGAAAAGAAGTTTAAAGAATATCTCGGACATACTCCGCTTCAGGTATTTTTTGGTGCAGTGCTTGGAATTTGTGTGGCATTTTGTTTTGCAAATTTATAAGAGTTACTTTATTGGAGATTATTATGGTAAAAAAAATCTTGGATATGTATAAGAAATACGAAGAAATTATAAATTATCTTGTTGTAGGTGTTGCAACTACCGTGTTCACATGGATAATTAAAGCAATACTGGTGTATTTTATATTTGATGTTTCGGTGGTTTGGCAGAACACCGTGGTTACTGCACTGGCAGATGCCTGCGGCATTGTTTTTGCTTATTTTACTAATCGCAAATATGTATTTAAGAGCACGGACCCTCATATGATGAAGGAGTTTCTTTCATTTGCGGCGGGACGCGTGGGAACTACGGTTTTTGATATAGTTGCCATGGATGTTCTGGTACTGGTATTTGGTGAAAAATTATATCTGGTTTATATGATATTAATATCGTTACTTGTGGTTGTAGCGAATTATGTTTTGAGTAAATTTTTTGTGTTCAAGGATGATAAAAAGGAAAGGGAGTCTTAACGGACTCTTTTTCATTTGATGGGAGTATGTTTTATGGATTTTACGCATTTACATGTGCATACTGAATATAGTCTGCTGGATGGCTCAAGCAAAATCAAGGAGCTGGTTGCAAGGGCAAAGGAGCTGGGAATGGACAGCATAGCGATAACTGACCATGGCGTAATGTATGGCGTTATTGATTTTTACAGGGCAGCCAGAGAAATAGGGATTAAACCCATAATCGGCTGTGAAGTTTATGTTGCACCGGGTTCCAGATTTGATAAGGAGATTTCAAGCGGTGAGGACAGGTATAACCATCTGGTTCTTCTGGCAGAAAATAATACAGGTTATTACAATCTTATAAAGATAGTGTCAAAGGGATTCGTGGAGGGATTCTACTATAAGCCGAGAGTGGATGCGCAAGTGCTTGAGGAATATCACGAGGGTATAATTGCACTAAGCGCCTGTCTTGCAGGTGAAATCCCGAAATATCTGGTGGCAGGCTTTTATGAAGAGGCGTGTAAAGCAGCTTTGAAATATAAAAAAATATTCGGTGAGGGGAATTTTTTCCTGGAGCTTCAGGACCATGGCATACCGGAGCAAAAGCTTGTAAACCAGCAGCTTGTCAGAATGAGCAGGGAGCTTGGAATTGAGCTTGTGGCGACAAATGACAGCCATTATACATATGCCTCCGATGCTGAGGCACATGATATACTGCTTTGTATTCAGACCGGCAAAAAGGTGTCCGATACGGACAGAATGCGTTACGAGGGAGGACAGTATTATTGTAAGTCACCCGAGGAAATGGCTTCTCTTTTCCCATATGCTCCGCAGGCAATTGAAAATACACATAAAATAGCTGACAGATGTAATGTAGAAATAGAGTTTGGGGTCACCAAATTACCGCATTTTGATGTTCCTCAAGGGTATGATTCCTGGTCATATCTTAATTATCTGTGCTTTGAGGGTCTGAAGGAGAGGTATGGCGAAAACCCGCAGGATTCGCTTGTGCAGCGCCTTAATTATGAGTTATCCGTAATTAAGCAGATGGGCTATGTGGATTATTTTCTTATTGTATGGGATTTTATTAATTATGCAAAGAAAAACGGGATAAGTGTCGGCCCGGGAAGAGGCTCGGCTGCCGGAAGTATTGTGGCTTATACGCTATATATCACTGAGCTTGACCCGATAAAATATAATCTTATCTTTGAACGTTTCCTTAATCCGGAGCGTGTGTCGATGCCCGATATAGACGTGGATTTCTGCTATGAAAGAAGGCAGGAGGTAATAGATTATGTAGTTGAAAAGTACGGTAAGGACAAGGTTGTTCAGATTGTTACATTTGGTACTTTGGCTGCAAAGGGTGTTATAAGGGACGTTGCAAGGGTTCTGGATATGCCGTATGCAATGGCGGATTCTCTGGCAAAAATGGTACCGCAGGAGCTTGGCATTACTCTTTCAAAGACCCTTGAATACAAGGGGGAGCTGTGGGAGGCATATAACTCGGACCCACAGGTCAAATATTTGATTGATATGTGTTTAAGACTGGAGGGACTTCCGAGACACACCTCAATGCATGCAGCGGGAGTTCTTATATGCCCGCAGTCAGCAGATAATTATGTGCCTCTCTCAAGGTCTTCAGAAGGAATTATTACAACGCAGTATGTAATGACAACCTTGGAGGAGCTGGGGCTTCTTAAAATGGACTTTTTGGGGCTTAGAACTCTCACGGTTATCCAGAATGCAGAGAAATTAGTCAATCGTGATCCGTCAAAAAAATTAGATATGAGTAAAATTGACTATTCGGATAAAGGAGTTTATGAACTTATCGGTTCAGGTAAGGATGAAGGCGTGTTCCAGCTTGAAAGCGGCGGAATGAAATCGTTTATGAAGGAACTCAAGCCGCAGAATATTGAAGATATAATTGCAGGTATCTCCTTATACAGACCGGGTCCTATGGATTTCATACCGCAGTATATAAAAGGTAAAAATAATCAGGATGCCATTGTTTATGACTGCCCTCAGCTTGAACCTATATTAAAGCCGACATACGGCTGCATTGTATATCAGGAGCAGGTTATGCAGATAGTGCGTGATCTTGCAGGATACAGCTGGGGACGAAGCGATTTGGTGCGCCGTGCCATGAGTAAGAAAAAGGGAAGTGTAATGGAAAAGGAGCGTAAGAATTTTATTTACGGAAATCCTGAAGAAAATGTTCCCGGATGTATTGCAAACGGTATTTCTGAAGCAGTAGCAAATAAAATATATGATGAAATGATTGATTTTGCAAAGTATGCCTTCAACAAATCCCATGCGGCGTGCTACGCTGTTGTGGCATATCAGACGGCATACCTTAAGCTCCATTACCCGGTAGAATTTATGGCTGCCCTTATGACATCAGTTATGGGCAATGCCGGTAAAATTACGGAATATGTACTAATCTGCCGACAAATGAATATTGAAATACTCCCGCCTGACGTAAATGAAGGAGAGTGGGATTTTTCGGTTTCCGGCAACAGCATAAGATACGGAATGTCCGCGATAAAAAATATAGGCCGCCCTGTTGTGGAGGCAATAGTACTGGAGCGTAATCTGAACGGAAGGTTCAAGGATTTGAATGATTTCGTTGAGAGAATGACCGGACTTGGCGTAAACAAGAGGTGTCTTGAAAATTTAATTAAGGCAGGCGCAATGGACAGCCTGAACGCCAACAGACATCAGATGATGCTCGGATATACGTCACTGGTGGATGATGCTGCCCAGGACAAAAAAAATGAGATAAGCGGTCAGATGGACTTATTTTCACTTTTATCAGAAGAGGACAGCGCAGCATATAAGCCGCCTCTGCCGGATGTACCGGAATACGACAAGGAGGAACTCCTTGGCTACGAAAAGGAAGTAATGGGAATTTATGTAAGCGGACATCCGCTTGAGGATTATGAGAGCCTCATGAAAAAGAATATAACAGCAGCTTCGGTTGATTTTGAAATTGACGAGGAAACCGGAGAAGCACATGTAAAAGACCAGCAGAATGTAATTGTCGGAGGAATTATAGTCTCAAAAAACGTAAGAAATACAAAAAGCGGAAAAATGATGGCAATTCTTACGATAGAGGACTTGTTCGGAACTGTTGAGGTGCTTGTATTCCCGAGGGACTATGAGAAAAACCGCCAGCTTATCGTGGAGGATTCAAAGGTTTTTATCGCAGGAAAAGCATCTGTCAGGGATGAAAAAAAAGCCAATGTACTTCTTTCGCGCATTGTACCCTTTGAACAGGTTCCGCGCCAGTTATGGTTCCGCTTTCCTGATAAAAATACTTTTTTGGACGCCGAGAATGAATTATATGCGTGCCTTTCGCAGTCGGACGGAAATGATGAGGTAATTATTTACTGTGAAAAGGAAAAGATAAAAAAGGTACTCCCGAAGAATATGACTGTTAATGCAGGCAAGGAGCTTTTGGCAAATTTATACGAAAAATTCGGAGAAAACAATGTCAAGGTTGTAGAAAAATCTATTGAAAACTAATGACAAATAGATTAAAATTAACGTTAATCGGGTAGTTTATTAATTTATATTAAACAAACATGTGGAGGAATGGACATGGCTGAAAAGAAAATTAAGACAATTGGTGTGTTAACAAGTGGTGGAGATGCTCCGGGAATGAATGCCGCTATCCGTGCAGTTGTACGTTCGGCAATTAATCAGGGTCTTAATGTCAAGGGAATCAGAAGAGGCTATCAGGGACTTATTGATGATGATATTTTTGATATGGACAAGAGAAGCGTTTCTGAGACCATCAACAGAGGCGGTACTGTTCTTTACACCGCCAGATGTATGGAATTCTTAACAGAAGAAGGCCAGAAAAAGGCAGCTGATACATGTAAGAAGCATGGAATTGACGGGGTGGTTGTAATCGGAGGCGACGGTTCCTTCAGGGGTGCAAGAGACCTTTCAAAATGGGGAATCAATACGATTGGCGTACCGGGAACTATCGACTTGGATGTAGCCTGTACGGATTATACAATAGGCTTTGATACTGCTGTTAATACGGCAATGGAATCAATAGATAAGATACGTGATACTTCAACATCACACGAAAGATGCAGTATTGTTGAAGTTATGGGAAGAAATGCCGGCTATATCGCCCTTTGGTGTGCTATTGCCAATGGTGCGGAGAATGTGCTGCTGCCGGAGCGTTATGACGGAAATGAGCAGGCGATTATTGACGATATCATTGCGAGCCGTAAGAAGGGCAAGAAGCATCATATCATTATCAATGCGGAAGGCATTGGACATTCAACAAGCATGGCAAGAAGAATTGAAGCTGCGACAGGTATTGAAACGAGAGCTACTATTATCGGACATATCCAGCGTGGAGGCAATCCGACCTGTAAGGACAGGGTATATGCATCGGCAATGGGTGCAAAGGCAGTAGACCTCTTGGTTGAGGGCAAGAGCAATCGTATCGTGGCATACAAGGATGCCAAGTTTGTAGATTACGATATTGATGAGGCATTGTCAATGAAGAAGGATATAGATGAGTACAAGCTTAATGTTTGTCTTTTACTTTCAAGATAGAGGGTCCGACAGGACACAAGCTTATAAATTAGCGAAAAGGGGCTTATTAAAAGCCCCTTTTTTAGCAGGGAGAGAATATGATAACAAGCACATCCAACAGTCAGGTCAAATTAGTAATTAACCTGCAAAGCAAAGCAAAGGTGCGTCGTGAGGAAAATGCATTTGTTGTAGAAGGCATAAAAATGGTACTTGAGGCGCCGCAGGACAGAATTGTCAGGATATTTGCTTCGGACAGTTTTGCAAACGAGCATAAAAACGGAACGGGCAGAATAAAATGGGATAGTCCCAAGGTTGAAATCGTAAGTGATAATGTTTTTAATCAGATGTCGGATACCAAGACACCGCAGGGCATAATGGCGATTGTGTCAATGAAGCAGTATGCACCGGCGGATATATTATCAAAAGAAAATGCGTTTATAGTTGTCTGCGAAGATATACAGGACCCGGGTAATCTCGGAACAATAATCAGAACCGGAGAAGGAGCCGGAGTTTCAGGTATCATAATCACCAAAAATTCCGTTGATATATATAATCCTAAGACAATACGTTCAACCATGGGCTCAATATACAGGGTGCCTTTTATTTATACACAGGAGCTTACGGATGTTTTAAGGCAAATGAAATCAATGGGAATTTCTGTGTATGCAACTCATTTAAATGGTAATAATATGTATGCAGATGAAGATTATTCAGGCAAATGTGCTTTCCTTATCGGCAATGAGGGAAATGGTCTGAAAGAGGAAACCTTGGCAATGGCTGATAAGCTTATCAAAATTCCGATGGAGGGCAGCGTTGAATCATTAAATGCAGCGGTTTCAGCCGCTGTGATGATGTATGAGGTAAAGCGTCAGAGGATGTGTAAATAAAGAATTTAAAAATTCATAAAATAATCTATTAAAAAGATGTAAAATTTGTGAAACTTGACAGAATTTGACTGGTTTGCTAGAATAATCTGATACTTATTGAAAATATGTATTTGTAACTTTTGTAAGCTAATTTTGGCTATTATATTATGGAGGTATGTATGAGTTCTAAAAGCAGGCGTGCTTTTCTTTATGTTCTGCTTGCAGTTATGGTTGTTACACAGGCTGCATATGCGGGAACGGGGAAAGACGATACTTCTGAGGAATCCGTAGCTGTACTTAATGAAGATATAGCTTTAGAGCAGACTGAGCAATCAGCGGAAGATAGTATAAATACAGACGCAGAAGATAGTATTTCACAGGTTATTTATGTAGAGGAAGAGGCTTCAGAAATCATTGAAGAAACACTCCTTGGCGGAATATCGGATTCCGGTGAATCCGAGTATCAGGATATGATTGTTTCGTATGCAGACCCGTATCTGCCGGTGAGGGAGGAACCAACCAGAGAGTCCTCGACGATAGGCAAAATGATGCCGGGAAGCTATGCGTACATCCTTGAGTGTGGAGATGAATGGACTAAGGTCGAATCGGGCAACGTGGTTGGTTATGTTCAGAATATTTATGTCTGTTTTGATGATGAGGCGGCAGACCTTGCCGAACAGATAAATAAGACGCTTACAACAGCACTTACCTTAGAGGAAGAAAAAAAGCAGCTTGCAGCGCAGAAAGCGGCAAACTCAAAAATAACGGTTTCGTCAACCAGTGCTTCGGACTCGGATTTGTATTTGCTTGCGGCGATTATTGACTGGGAGGCGAATAACGAGTCATATGAAGGAAAACTTGCAGTCGGATATGTGATTATGAACCGAATTAATGCGGGATATGGGGCAAGCATTTCAGCAGTACTTCTTGCAAAAGGACAGTTCGGCGGCGTTTCTGACGGCTCCGGCGGCTGGTCGGACAAATTCCAAAGCCGTATTAACAAATATGCAGGCGGAACTGATAATGATTGTCTTAAGGCAGCCCGGGATGTGCTGGCAGGCGCTAATTGTCCTCTTAACGCCGCATATCTTCACTTTAATACAAGTGTTAGCTCATATTCACAGGCGCAGCAGATTGGTAATCATATTTTTTATAATTAGCATAAAAATAATGACAAAAATAGCATAAGAGTGTAAAATAGTTTTATACCTTTTTAAAGGAGGGATACATATGGTGGCAGCAGCGATATTTCAGCTCTCGGATAAGGATGTTCTGTTTTGGCTTTTTGCTATGGTAATTTTTGTTGTGTTTGAAATCGCCACTATGGGGCTATATACCATTTGGTTTGCCGGAGGAAGTCTGATGGCTTTTTTTGCGGCGCTTATGGGCTTCAACGTCTGGGTGCAGCTGGCAGTTTTTTTGATTGTATCCGCGGTGCTGATTTTCTTTACAAGACCGCTTGCAGCAAAAAAGCTTGAAAACGGCAGGGTTAAGACTAATGTCGAAAGTCTGATCGGAGAGAAGGCTAAGATAATAGAACCGGTTGATAATACGGCAGGAACCGGAAGGGCTTTGGTGAATGGTCAGGAGTGGATGACAAGGTCATCAAAGGATGACGTGGCATTTCCGGTAAATGAAGTTGTTGAAATTGTAGGAATCTCAGGTGTTAAAATTATAGTCAGGAAAGTGGAGGAATAAGATATGCCATACATAATTATTTTGGGAATTATTATTGTTATCATCATTGCAAGCTGCGTTAAGGTTGTGCCTCAGGCTAAAGCAGTTGTACTTGAGCGTTTGGGTGCTTATCAGGAAACATGGTCAGTAGGAATTCATTTTAAACTGCCTATCATTGATAAAATTGCAAAGGTAGTTGTCTTGAAAGAACAGGTAGTTGATTTTGCACCGCAGCCGGTTATCACAAAGGATAACGTTACAATGAGAATTGATACGGTTGTATTTTATCAGATTACAGACCCAAAGCTCTATGCTTACGGTGTTGAGAATCCGATTATGGCCATTGAAAATCTTACAGCAACAACACTTCGTAACATTATCGGTGATCTTGAATTGGATGAAACGCTTACATCCCGTGAAATTATTAATACCAAGATGAGAGTCCAGCTTGATTCGGCAACGGACCCATGGGGTATTAAGGTAAACAGGGTAGAGCTTAAGAATATTATTCCTCCTGCAGCTATTCAGGAAGCAATGGAGAAACAGATGAAGGCAGAGCGTGAAAGACGTGAGCAGATTCTTATAGCAGAGGGCGAGAAAAAGTCTACAATACTTGTGGCAGAAGGTAAGAAACAGTCTGCAATTCTCGAAGCTGAGGCTGAGAAGGAAGCAGCAATTCTCCGTGCGGAGGCCAAAAAAGAGGCAACGATCCGTGAAGCAGAAGGTCAGGCTGAGGCTATTTTAGCAGTTCAGAAGGCTAATGCGGAAGGTATCAAGCTTATAAATGAAGCAGAGCCTTCAGAGGCAGTACTTACAATTAAGAGCCTTGAGGCATTTGCCAAGGCTTCGGAGGGTCCTGCCAACAAGATTATCATTCCTTCAGATATTCAGGGTATTGCAGGTCTTACAAAGTCAATTGCAGAAATTGCAAAGGATAAGTAAAATAAATAAGAACAGCAGGTAATTTGAAATGGATTTAAAAGGACGTAATTTTTTAAAGCTTCTGGATTTTACTCCGGAAGAAATCAGATATATGCTTGATGTGGCAAAGGCTCTTAAATTAAAAAAGAAATCCGGAATCATGCATGATACGCTGAAAGGCAGAAATATTGCTTTGATTTTTGAAAAGACGAGCACAAGAACCAGATGCTCATTTGAAGTAGCGGCGCATGACCTTGGCATGGGAACAACTTATCTTGACCCATCCGGTTCACAGATTGGCAAGAAGGAAAGCATTGAAGATACAGCGAGAGTTTTGGGAAGGATGTTTGACGGCATAGAGTACCGCGGATATGGTCAGGAAATTGTTGATGAGCTTGCAGAGTATGCAAATGTTCCTGTATGGAACGGACTTACCAATGAATTTCACCCGACGCAGATGCTTGCAGACCTTCTTACCATAGAGGAACATCTGGGACATCTTGAGGGAGTAAAGCTTGTTTATATGGGTGATGCCCGTTATAATATGGGCAATTCACTTATGGTTGCGTGTGCCAAGATGGGAATGCATTTTGTGGCATGTACATCACCAAATTATTTTCCGGCAGAGTCGCTTGTAAATGAGTGTAAGGAGATTGCGGCTAAGACCGGAGGAAGTATTACATTAAGTTCGGATGTAATGCAGGCTACTGAGTCGGCAGATGTTATATATACGGATGTGTGGGTGTCAATGGGCGAGCCTGATGATGTGTGGGCAGAGAGAATCAAGGAGCTTATGCCGTATCAGGTAAATAAAAAAGCTATCGATAATGCAAAGGAAAGCGTTATATTTATGCATTGTCTTCCTGCTTTCCACGATCTTAAGACCAAAATCGGCAGGGAGATATACGAGAAGTTCGGAATTACAGAGATGGAAGTGACGGACGAGGTATTTGAGTCTGAGAATTCAGTTGTATTTGATGAGGCAGAGAATCGTATGCACACCATTAAGGCAGTTATGGCAGTTACATTGGGTGGTTATGAGGGCTGATAAGAAAGTAGGTTTTGTTTATGTTTACAGCAAGCAACGGAGCTTATCGTAAAACCAAAATCGTAATTGACTGGATAAATATAATTTTAAGCGTGGCTATGTTAATCATGGCCACGGTTATTTTTATTGTACCGGGAAATTTTGATTTTTTAATTCCGGGAGTGTTATTTTGCGGAACAGTAATAAATGGACTTCATGTGGTTAAACATTATTTTAAATTTGAAAGACGAGCTGTGATGTGGCTTTTTACAGTTACACTTATTTTACTTGTGCTCACTGTGGTTAGTGCAATAGCCGTGTGGTAAAGCTGATGAAGGAAAAAGTTTTAAAAATATTATTGGAATCAGAGAGTTTTGTGTCGGGACAAAAGCTGTGCGAAGAATTAAACGTATCCAGAACAGCAGTCTGGAAGTGCATAGGCAGACTAAAGGATGAGGGCTACGAGATTGAGTCCGTGACAAATAAGGGATACAGATTGTGCAGCAGTCCGGATGTCATAAATGAGAAGGCTGTCAAAAGCCGTCTTAATACCAAGTTTTGGGGACAGAATACGGTGTTTTTTGAAGAGGTTGACTCAACCAATAATGCCATTAAAAGAATGGCAGAGGAGGGAGCAGCCGAAGGAACGCTTGCGATTGCGGAGATTCAGACCGCGGGCAAGGGAAGACGGGGACGAGAATGGCTTTCGCCGCAAAAAACAGGCGTGTGGATGTCTTTTTTGCTAAAACCCGCGATTTCACCGGTCAATGCATCTATGATTACACTTGTAAGTGCAATGGCTGTGAGGGAAGCAGTATGCAGGGTATCGGGTCTGGAGGCAGTAATAAAGTGGCCAAATGACATTGTTGTGTCCGGCAGGAAGGTATGCGGAATATTAACAGAGATGAGCGCTGAGCTTGACTGGATAAATTATGTTGTGGTTGGTATAGGCATAAATGTAAACACAACAGAATTTTCAGAGGAAATAAGTAAAACGGCTACATCCTTATTCAAGGAAAGCGGGCGTAAAATCTCAAGAAGTCAGCTTATTGCAGAATTTGGTGCCGTATTTGAAGATTATTATGATGAGTTCCTCAAAACACAGGATTTGTCATTATTGATGGATAAATATAATAAAAATCTGGCTAATATGAATAACAAGGTTAAAATTATTGAACCCACCGCAGAGTATGAAGGAATTTCCAAGGGAATTAATAAGATGGGTGAATTAATAGTTATTGATTCCGATGAAAAAGAGAGAATTGTAAGATCCGGCGAGGTATCGGTAAGGGGAATTTATGGATATGTATGATGAATCAAGAGTTTTATGCGCAGCAAGCGCATACGATAAAAAATATTATTTGGGACCTAAGTTCACAAACCTCCCCGAAGGCATACAGGAGGAGCTTAGGATTATGTGCGTCCTTTTTACGGAGGATGTAGGCGGAATCCTTACATTGGAATTTGATGATGAGGGTGATTTAATGCTTAAGACAGAAGCGGATGAAACGGATATTTTGTATGATGAAATAGGAAGTGCGCTTAAGGTTAAACAGCTTCAGGCAGAAAAAAGAGAGCTTCTTGAGGAACTGGAGCTTTACTATAAGGTTCGTTTTCTTAAGAAGGATTTGGGTGAGCTGGCGGAAGAATAGAAGCTTGAAACAGGTAGAAGATGAAAATAGGTAACGTTGATGTCAGAAACAATTTAATACTTGCACCGATGGCAGGCGTAACAGACCTGCCATTTCGGCTATTGTGTAAAGAAGAGGGCTGCGGGCTGTTATATACTGAAATGGTAAGTGCGAAGGCTATATTATATAACAACAGCAATACGCAGGAGCTTATGCAGGTAACACCCGGGGAAAATCCGATTTCACTGCAGCTTTTTGGCTCTGACCCCGAGATTATGGGAGAAATAGCTAAAAGAGTGGAGGAGAAACCGTTTGATATCATAGATGTCAATATGGGATGTCCGGTACCCAAGGTGGTAAATAATGGTGAAGGTTCGGCACTTATGAAGGACCCTGTGCTGGTCGGCAAAATCATATCTTCTATGGTAAAAGCAGTAAAAAAGCCTGTAACCGTAAAATTCCGTAAGGGCTTTAATGATGATATGGTAAACGCAGTTGAGATTGCGAGGGTTGCGCAGGAGTCAGGTGCGGCGGCAGTAGCAGTACACGGAAGAACCCGGGAACAGTTTTACTCAGGAAAGGCAGACTGGGATATCATAGCTCGTGTAAAGCAGGCGGTGTCAATTCCGGTAATAGGAAATGGGGATGTAAACAGCGCACAGGATGCAATCAATATGATGAAGGAAACCGGGTGCGACGGGGTGATGATAGGGCGCGCAAGCAGGGGAAATCCTTGGATTTTCAGACAGATTTCACATTATATGGAAACGGGTGAATTGATTGACAGACCTTCAAAAGAGGAGGTTAAAGAAACAATTCTTAAGCATGCACGTCTGCAGGAGTACTATAAGGGTGAATACATAGGTATTCGTGAAATGAGAAAGCATTTTGCATGGTATACCGTGGGCTACCCTAATTCAGCGGCATTGCGCAACAAAATTAATTACGTGGAGACCTTCAAAGAATTACGGGATTTAGTGGATGAAATGTAATTGACAATAAAATAAGTGTATTATATAATGAAACGAGTGTCATAATGCCGTATAGCGTGTCGTTATGGCACTGAAATTGTTTATTTTGATTCATACCAGAAGGGAGAATAAATTATGGCATCAGAAAAGAAAAATATTATGACTTATGAAGGTCTTAAGAACCTTGAGGACGAACTTCAGGAATTAAAGGTTGTAAAGAGAAAAGAGGTATCCCAGAAAATTAAGGAAGCAAGAGAACAGGGCGACCTTTCAGAAAACGCTGAGTATGATGCTGCAAAGGACGAACAGAGAGATATCGAAGCCAGAATTGAAGAATTAGAGAAAATCCTTAAAAATGCAGAGGTAGTAGTTGACGAGGAAGTGGATCTTGATAAGATTAACGTCGGCTGTGCAGTTAAGGTATTTGATTTGGAATATGATGAGGAGATGGAATTTAAAATCGTTGGTTCGACAGAGGCTAACAGCCTTCAGAACAAGATTTCAAATGAATCACCTGTAGGAGCAGCTTTGATAGGGAAAAAGGCGGGAGATGTTGTTTCTGTTGAAACGCAGGCCGGAGTGGTTGAATATAAGGTTATATCCATCCAAAAGGCTGCAAATTAGTTTACAGTAGATACTATAAG
>CAYOHM010000038.1:0-17782 GCA_964403785.1 uncultured Alistipes sp. | reverse complement strand
GCTGCGTGCGAACTCTTAGTGCAAACGTGCCGAATAATCGCACCTATATGCCTGCGCCCCGCCTTAGTTTCGAAATCGGCAAATTTAATAAAAAATAAAAGGAGAGTAAAATGTCATACTCAATAGCAGTGGATGGTCCGGCAGGAGCCGGTAAAAGTACAATAGCAAAGAAAATTGCGGCAGATTTAAAATTCATATATGTGGATACGGGTGCAATGTATCGTGCTATGGCAATATATTTTTTGGACAATGAGGTTAATCCGGATGATGAGGAAGCAATAAAAAATGCCTGTCAGAATGTCAGCATCCGTATAGAATACTTAGATGGCGTGCAGCAGGTGTTCCTTAATGATGAAAATGTTACGGGACGTCTTCGCACGGAGCAGGTGGGCAAGGTGGCATCCGTAACCTCCGTGTACAAGGATGTCCGTACTAAGCTTGTAGAGCTTCAAAGACAGCTTGCAAAGACTACGGATGTGATTATGGACGGAAGGGATATCGGTACCTGTGTTCTTCCTGATGCCACACTTAAGGTATATCTAACAGCAAGCGTGGAAGCACGTGCACAAAGGCGCTATGACGAATTAAGGGAAAAAGGTGAAAATCCTGACTATGACACCATAGCACAGGATATTAAGGATAGGGATTACCGTGATATGAACCGTGAAAATTCGCCGCTTCGTCAGGCACAGGATGCGGTGTATGTTGATTCTTCAGATATGAACATTGAAGAGGTGACGCAAAGAATCATAGAGCTTTTTGAAAAAAGCAGGAGAGAGATTTAATGGAAGTTATTTTGGCAAAAACAGCCGGGTTTTGTTTTGGAGTGAAGAGAGCTGTGGAACTTGTCTACCAGCAGATAGGCAGTGAGGAAGTATATACCTTCGGACCTATAATCCATAATGAGGAGGTTGTAAAAGACCTTAAGGATAAGGGTATTAATGTGATTAATTCACTCCAGGAGGCAGCCGCCGTAAGACCGGGCACGATGATTATGCGCTCTCACGGAGCAGCAAGGAGCATTTATACCGAGCTTTCGCAAATGGGCTGGAATATCATAGATGCAACCTGCCCCTTTGTAAAAAAAATCCACAAAATTGTCGATGAGGAAAGTGCTGAAGGTACACAGATTGTAATTGTCGGGAATGAGCATCATCCTGAGGTCGAGGGCATAATGGGCTGGTGTAATAATACGCCGGTTGTTATTGACACGGAAGAAAAAGCTTTAGATTTTAAACCTCAGGACAATAAAAAGGTATGTATTGTATCACAAACGACATTTAATTACAAGAAATTTAAAGATATAGTTGAAATAATTCAAAAAAAGAGGTATGATATATTTGTTCGCAATACGATTTGCAATGCCACTGAGGAACGTCAGGCCGAGGCGAGGGAGTTAGCAAAGAAGTCCGATGCGATGATAGTTATTGGTGGAAAAAACAGTTCTAATACACAGAAGCTGTTTGAAATCTGCAAAGAGGAGTGCGTGAATACTTACTATATCCAGACACTTAGAGACCTAGATTTAAACAAGTTTTGCTGTGCGGGCTGTGTAGGTATTACAGCTGGGGCTTCCACCCCAAATAATATTATACAGGAGGTTCATACTTATGTCAGAATTTGAACAATTATTGGAAGAATCATTAAAAACAATACGTACAGGAGAAGTTGTTGAAGGCTCAGTTATCGGTGTCAAGGAAGATGAGATTATTTTAAACATCGGCTACAAGTCAGATGGAATTATAACACGTAACGAATACACAAATACACCGGGTGTTGACCTTACAAAGGTTGTATCAATAGGTGATAAGATGCAGGCCAAGGTCCTTAAAGTTAATGACGGAGAGGGACAGGTGCTGCTCACTTATAAGAGACTTGCCGCAGAAAACGGCAATAAGAGGCTGGAAGAGGCATTTAATAATAAGGAAGTCCTTACAGCGAAGGTTTCAACAGTCCTTGACGGCGGATTGAGTGTTATTGTAGACGAAGCAAGAGTATTTATCCCTGCAAGCCTTGTGTCAGATGTATATGAGAAGGATTTGTCAAAGTATGCAGGTCAGGATGTTACATTTGTTATAACAGAGTTTAACCCTAAGAGAAGAAGAATCATTGGTGACTGCAAGCAGCTCATCGTTGCCAAGAAGGCAGAGCTTCAGAAGGAATTACTTGCAAAGCTTAAGGTCGGAACAACCGTAAAGGGTACTGTTAAGAATCTTACGGATTTCGGTGCTTTTATTGATTTGGGAGGCATTGACGGACTTCTTCACATCTCAGAAATGTCTTGGGGCAGAATTGAGAATCCTAAGAAGGTATTTAAGGTTGGTGACGAGGTTGAAGCCTTTATTAAGGATATTCAGGGAACCAAGATTGCCTTAAGCCTTAAGTATGAGGAAAAGAATCCTTGGACGCTTGCTCCTGTTAAATACGCAGTTGGCAATGTAGTAACCGGCAAGGTTGCAAGAATGACTGATTTTGGTGCATTTGTTGAGCTTGAAACAGGCATTGACGCATTGCTTCATGTTTCACAGATTTCCAGAACTCATGTTGACAAGCCTGCTGATGTATTGAAGATTGGTCAGGAGATTGAAGCTAAGGTTGTTGATTTTAACGCTGAGGAAAAGAAAATCAGCTTGAGCATCAAAGCACTTCTTGCTGACCAGGAGTCGCAGGACGCTGATGACGAAACAGCAACACAGGAGTAATTAATCTTAATAGGTTTGGGTAGGTGTAGATATGGCAAGTGATTATGAAAGCTTTAAGAAAAAGGTACTCGAACTAACGACAATTGATTTGAATGCATACAAAGAACGTCAGATGAAGAGACGTATAGATACCCTTATTGCCAGAAATAAGTTCACCGATTATGATTCGTATGTCGATGAATTAAAGCATAATCAAAAGGTGTTTGATGAATTTGTCAATTATCTTACAATTAATGTTTCTGAGTTTTACAGAAACCCTCATATGTGGGATATATTGGAAAAAGATATCTTTCCGCAGCTTATTGCCATGCATGGAAATAACCTTAAGATTTGGAGCTCTGCGTGTTCAACCGGTGATGAACCTTATTCGCTGGTTATGCTGCTTAGCAAGCAGGTTCCTCTTAACAGAATTAAGGTCATTGCAACCGATATAGACAAGCAGGTGCTCGAAAAAGCCAAAACCGGTATTTATTCGGCACAGAGTATAAGTGCTCTTCCGGAGGAATTTAAGAAGAAGTACTTTACACAGATTGGCAGCTCATTTAAGATTGCTGACGAAATAAAGAGGTGTGTTGAATTTAAGAGCCATAATCTTTTGAAGGATGAATATCCTAAGGACTGCCATTTGATTGTCTGCCGTAATGTAGTAATCTACTTTACTGAGGAGGCTAAGAGAGAGATTTATGAGAAGTTCTATAAATCTCTTGTTCCCGGTGGTATGCTCTTTGTAGGAAGTACGGAGCAGATAATTGATTATAAAGAGATTGGTTTTACATCTCCGAAGCTTTTCTTCTATGAGAAGCCGCAATAAGTATACATAAACAAGGCTGTGCAGTTTGACTACACAGCCTTTATTACATCCTTGATGTAATTGCTTATGAGTTCCCTGTTTTCAAGAAATTCATCGTTTAATTCAATATACATCAGCTTATCATTAAATTCAATTTTAAAGTATGTGGGTACAATTTCCGAAAACTGCACAATAAAATTGCCGCTTTTTTTGCCGTAACAGTTAGCTGCCTTGGCCTTAGTCCTGAAATTTTTATCAACATAAAAGGCAACACTCTTATGAATAGCCATATCCTCGTTCGGGAGATAGTAATAATCCTTATAGTTTGAATAAAAAAACTTAAGCTCGCCGGAGTATATTTTTACACGAAGCTTCATGGTATTCTGAAAGGCTGTTATGTAGAAATCCTTAAATCCGAGTGAAACGCGTTTAGGTACGGACTGGAGCAGGGTACAGTTAAAAATAATCTCATTTTCATTCTGTTCATAAGAATCATAGACAAACGAGCCGTTTGCAAATTCTCCGTATGAAAGAACCGGGAGCAGCTTTGTCAGACCGCAGATATCATCATAATTGTGAAGCATCAAAAGCTCCAGATTGTATTTAGTCGGTTTGTCAATATACTCCTTGTATACGTTAATCAGCTCTCCGCCGCTGTATTTGTCATCGCGCAAAATATCAAGGAATACCTCGATGGATTTTTGCTTGTAATTCGCAAGCTTAAGGAACTTTTTGGCAGGCGTTATCGCACGGAAAATATCTATGCTGTGTATCTGTATAAAATCGTCGGCTATACCGAAATGTTCGGCACGCTGACGAAGGTAGGGAATGTCAAAACCATCGCCGTTAAAGTTAATGAGAGTTTTAAAGCCTCTTAAAAATTTAAAAAAGGCTGCAAGAACATTTTGCTCGGCATCGGGGGTATCGGCAAACCATTGGATGGTGCGCCATTTTTTATCCTTGTAGTAAACACCTCCTATGAGATATACCATTGAATTTTTAGCGGAAAAACCGGTTGTTTCTATATCAAAAAATAAACAGTCATAGGGTGCAAAGCCGGCGTATGCCTTGGTGTTTGGATTGATTTCAAGCTCATGCTCATTAATTATCATATGAATACTCCTGCATATATGTTTTACTCTAGTTTAATTCTACATATATATACATCTATATTATATATTAAATTTCTGTTAAATAAAAGTAGCTTTTTTGTGTCTAATGTTGTATAAATAATAGTGGTAAGGAAGTTAAATGTATGATAAAGGAGAAGATTTATGGCAAAGTTGACATTTAAGGGTGGCGTTCATCCTTATGACGGCAAAGACATCTCCAAGGATAAAGAAATAATTGAGCTGATACCTGAGGGGGATATAGTGATTCCTCTTTCACAGCATATAGGCGCACCTGCTGCTCCAGTAGTGGGAAAGGGTGACCATGTGCTGGCAGGACAGCTTATAGGAGAGGCGGCCGGATTTATTTCAGCTAATGTACATTCATCTGTTTCTGGAACCGTAAAGTCAATAGAAGCAAGAAGACTTGCCAATGGCGGTATGTCCGACTGCATAATTATTGAAAATGATGGGACATATGAAGAGGTTGTATATACACCCAAGACACTTGATGAATTAAATGCTGATGAAATAAGAGAAAGAATTAAGGCTGCCGGAGTGGTAGGCATGGGCGGAGCAGGTTTTCCGACAAATGTTAAGCTCACTCCGAAGGAGCCTGACAAGATAGAATATATTATTGTAAATGGCGCTGAATGTGAGCCCTATCTTACATCCGATTACAGAAGGATGCTGGAGGAACCGCAAAAGCTCCGTGACGGACTTTTAACTGTATTAAAGCTGTTTCCGCAGGCAAAGGGCTATATTGCAATAGAGGACAATAAGCCGCAGGCAATAAGCGTGATGACGGAGATTGTAAAGGGGTATGAGCGCATTGAAGTAAAGCCTGTCAGAACAAAGTACCCTCAGGGTAGTGAGCGTACTCTGATATATGCAACAACGGGCAGAAAAATCAATTCGGGCATGCTTCCGGCGGATGTGGGCTGTATTGTACATAATGTCGATACGGCAGTTTCAATTTACAACGCAGTAATAGAAGGCAAGCCTCTTATAAGCAGAATAGTGACAGTTACCGGTGAGGCAGTAAAAGCTCCTGCAAATTTCAGAGTGAGGATAGGTACTTCATATGCACAGCTCCTTAAAGAGTGCGGCTTGACCACCTGTGAGGTGTCAAAATATATTTCGGGCGGTCCTATGATGGGCTTTGCAATGATGACGCTTGACGTTCCGGTTACAAAGGGAACCTCCGCACTGCTTGCCCTTAAGGAGGATGTGGTTTCCAAAGTTGAGGAAAGCCCATGTATAAGATGCGGCAGATGCTCGGATGTCTGTCCGGGCAGGGTGATGCCTTCAAAGCTTTCTTCTTTGGCAGTAGCGGGCAATAAGGCGGAATTTGAAAGGCTCGGCGGAATGGAATGTTGTGAATGTGGCTGCTGCTCATTCATTTGTCCGGCTAAAAAACCGCTTACGCAGAATATTAAATCTATGAGAAAACAGATTCTTGCTGACCGCAGAAAAAAGTAGAAAGGGGATAAATATGAATAAATATCACGTATCAAGCGCCCCTCACATAAGGCATAGAGATACAACACAATCTATTATGAGGGATGTGCTGATTGCACTGCTTCCGACAACGGCAGTAGGAATTTATAATTTTGGACTTGATGCAGTCTTAGTTATTATAACCTCCGTAGCTTCATGTGTAGCCTTTGAAGCTATGTATCAGCATTTTATGCACAAAAAAATCAGAATCGCAGATTTAAGCGCAGCTGTCACAGGTCTGCTGCTTGCACTCAATGTCCCTGCAACCCTTCCGCTGGGGATGGTTATTCTGGGCTCATTTTTTGCGATAATTGTAGTAAAACAGTTATTTGGCGGAATAGGACAGAATTTTATGAATCCTGCACTTGGAGCAAGATGCTTTTTGCTTATATCGTTTGCAGGAAGAATGAATACCTTTGTTTATGACGGTGTAACATCAGCCACACCGCTTGCTCTTGTTAAGGCGGGAGAGAAGGTAGATGTGCTCCGTATGTTTCTTGGGACAACAGCGGGTACAATAGGTGAGACATCAACGCTTGCAATTCTTATCGGCGCTGCGTATCTTTTGCTGCGCAAGGTAATTAAAATCACTATACCAGCCTGCTATATTGTTACCTTTGCTTTATTCGTACTCATTTTTGGAGGACATGGATTTGACCTTGCGTATCTTGCCTCAGAGCTTTGCGGCGGCGGAATTATGCTTGGAGCCTTCTTTATGGCGACGGACTATGTCACTTCACCTGCAACGGATAAGGGTAAGGTCATCTTCGGAATTTTGCTGGGCGTTTTGACGGGACTTTTCAGATTGTTCGGAAATTCGGCGGAGGGAGTTTCCTATGCCATTATTTTCTGCAACCTTCTTGTGCCGATTATTGAGAAGTACACATATCCTACTCCTTTTGGATGTGGAAAGGAGGCAAAATAATGAAGGGTATAATAAAGGATTCCTGTATATTATTTGCAATTACGATTGTTGCCGGATTTTTGCTGGGTTATGTTTATGACATTACAAAGGAGCCCATTGCAAAACAGGAGCAGCTTACAAAGGCTAATGCCTGTAAGGCTGTATTTGAGGATGCGGCTTCATTTGAGGACTTTTATTCCGAGGATATGGAGGGAAGTGAAGCATATGCCTCTGTGTCCTATGACAGCGGCAGCGTGAGTGAAGCACTTACGGCAAAGGACGCTGACGGAAATGTACTGGGTCTGGTAATTACTGTTACGGATCATAACGGGTACGGCGGTGATGTTACTTTTCTTATGGGAGTGCGCCTTGACGGAACATTAAACGGCATTTCATTCCTGACACTGAATGAAACAGCGGGTCTTGGTATGAAAGCCAAAAATTCCGAGTTTAAAGATCAGTTTGCCGGTATAAATGCAAGAAATATAAAATACACCAAGACGGGCAAGAGCAGTGAGGATGAGATAGATGCCATCAGTGCAGCAACCATCACCACAACGGCTGTTACAAATGCCGTGAACGGCGGACTTGATTTCTTTTATGATAATAAGGCGATTATAGAAGCTGATGCGGGAGGTACGAACTAATGAATAAGTATCTGGAGCGTTTATATAATGGTATAATTAAAGAAAACCCAACTTTTGTGCTTACACTGGGTATGTGTCCTACTCTTGCCGTTACAACCTCTGCGGTAAACGGCTGCGGTATGGGTCTTACAACAACGGTGGTGCTTATGATGAGTAATTTTATGATTTCACTGCTTCGTAAGATTATTCCGGACAGGGTGAGAGTTCCGGCATTTATCGTCATAGTAGCTTCATTTGTTACAATTATGCAGTTCCTTCTTGAAGGATTTGTGCCGTCGCTTTATGACAGCCTCGGAATATATATTCCGCTTATTGTAGTTAACTGTATAATTCTTGGCCGTGCAGAGAGCTATGCTTCTAAGAATCCGCCGATTGTATCGGCATTTGACGGTATAGGTATGGGGCTTGGCTTTACAATTGCAATCACAATTCTCGGTGCAATAAGAGAATTTATCGGAGCAGGAACTCTGTTTAATATTCAGGTGCTTCCTGATGCATATGAGCCTGTTACGATTATGATACTTGCTCCCGGAGCTTTCTTCGTTCTTTCCTGCCTTGTTGCAATCCAGAACAGATTAAAGCGCAAGAAGGGCGTAGATACTTCGGATTGTTCAAAAACAGGCTGTATGGGCTGCGCAAATAAACTTTGCGGCGGAAAGGAGGCGTAGGCTATGATAAATCTTTTGATAATCGCGGTTAGTGCGGCATTGATTAATAATGTTGTATTAAGCCAGTTTTTAGGCTTATGTCCGTTCCTCGGTGTTTCCAAAAAAACAGAGACGGCAGCCGGTATGGGAATTGCAGTTATGTTTGTGCTTACGATTTCCTGCTTTTTCACAAGCCTTATTTATGATTATATTCTTGTACCTTGCGATTTGGCATATTTAAATACGATTGTATTTATTCTTGTAATTGCTGCGCTGGTACAGTTTGTTGAAATGTTCCTTAAAAAATCAATACCTTCACTGTATAAGGCACTTGGCGTTTATTTACCGCTTATTACAACCAACTGTGCGGTGCTTGGTATCGCACTTATCAATGTGCAGAAGGGCTATAATTTACTTGAGTCTGTTGTAAACGGTTTTGCTACGTCACTCGGTTTTCTTATCGCTATTGTAATTATGGCAGGAATCCGTGAGAGGATAGATACAAATGATATTCCGGAGAGCTTTAAGGGTATGCCGATTGTGCTCGTCACAGCCGGTCTTATGTCAATAGCATTCTTCGGTTTTGCAGGTCTGGTATAATTAGGAGGAAGAGATATGGCTGGAATATTGGTTGCAGCCGCCGTAGCCGGCGGTATTGGTCTGATCCTTGGTCTTTTCCTTGGATTTGCCAGTGAGAAATTTAAGGTAGAAGCAGATGAGAAGGAAATAAAGGTACGTGAGCAGCTCCCGGGTAATAACTGCGGCGGCTGCGGTTTCCCGGGATGTGACGGACTTGCTGCGGCAATCGCAAAGGGGGAGGCTCCTGTAAATGCCTGTCCTGTCGGCGGAGATGCGGTGGCGGCAAAGATTGGTGAAATAATGGGAACCAGCGTCGCTGCGTCGGAGAAAATGACTGCATTTGTAAAATGTAACGGTGACTGCGAAAAGACGACAAAGGTTTATGAATATGACGGTGTGCAGGACTGCATAACAGCTTCATTTATGCAAAATGGCGGAGACAAGTCCTGTACATATGGATGTCTGGGATATGGCTCATGTAAGAAGGCATGTCCGTTTGGAGCGATTGAAATAGTGAACGGTATTGCCAAGGTGGACGAGGATAAGTGTAAAGCATGCGGCAAATGCGTTGTAACATGTCCGCGCCAGCTTATTGAGCTGGTTCCATATGCTTCTGATATGAGAGTTTCATGCTCGTCGCATGATAAGGGAATTGATGTTAAGAAAAACTGCAAGGTTGGATGTATAGGCTGCTCAATGTGCCAGAGAAATTGTCCTCTGGATGCTGTCAAGGTGGATAAATTCCTTGCGCATATTGATTATGAGCGCTGTGTGGGCTGTGGACTTTGTGAACGTCAGTGTCCTGCAAAATGTATTACAAGCAACGAGACAAGATAATTTTATTGCAGGAGTTTAGTTTATGATTTCTTTTATTCATGGAGAACTGGTAGAGATTATAGATTCTAATGTGGTTGTGGAATGTGGCGGCGTCGGTTATAATATTGAAGTGCCGACCAGTGTGCTTTCAAAGCTGCCGCACATAGGAAGTGAGGTTAAGATTTATACATATCTTAACGTTACGGAAGATTCAATGAAGCTTTGCGGATTTGATTCAAGGGAAATGCTTAATATATTTAAGATACTTATCAGTGTCAGCGGTATAGGACCGAAGGGTGCTTTGTCCATTTTATCGGCATTATCTGTTAATGATTTAAAGTATGCGATTATATCCGAGGATGCCAAGGCTATTTCCAAGGCACCCGGGGTGGGACTTAAGACGGCACAGAAGCTTATAATAGAGGCTAAGGGCAGGATAGCTGTTTCTGACATTACGGATAATGCCGTGTCAGGTGCGGCTGCTTCGCTGCCTGAGGCTTCAAGTGATGACCCGAGGGCGGAAGCTATCGCAGCCTTGACTGCTTTGGGATACAGTAATTCAGAAGCGGTTATGGCTGTCAGGAAGGTTGCATACACCGAGGGAATGGATTCCGAGGCAATTCTTAAGGCTTCACTTAGGAATTTGTCATTTTTATAAGACAATTATTTTTGGCAGGATTTTGATATGGATAATAATCGTAGGATAATTACAACTGAATTTACCGAGGAGGATGCAAAGATTGAGAATAATCTAAGACCCTCCTCCCTGAGCGAATATATCGGTCAGAAAAAGGTCAAGGAGAATCTTGATGTATATATCAAAGCAGCCAAAGCGCGTGCAGAGGCACTTGATCATGTGCTTTTTTACGGACCTCCGGGACTTGGTAAAACTACGCTCGCAGGAATAATAGCGAATGAGATGGGCGTTAATCTCAAGGTTACCTCCGGTCCGGCAATTGAAAAGCCGGGTGATATGGCTGCCATTTTAAGCGGTCTTTCAGAGGGTGACCTCCTTTTTGTTGATGAGATTCACAGGCTTAACAGGCAGGTGGAGGAGGTTCTTTATCCGGCGATGGAGGACTTTGCGATTGATATTATGATAGGCAAGGGCACATCTGCCAGGTCCATACGTCTGGAGCTGCCAAAGTTTACCTTAGTTGGCGCAACGACGAGAGCCGGACTTCTTACAGCTCCGCTTCGTGACAGATTCGGTGTTGTATCCAAGATGGAATATTACACCGTTGATGAGCTTAAAACCATAATAATGCGTTCCGCCACAGTGATTAATGTCGAGATTGACGAGGAGGGTGCATTTGAGCTTGCCAGAAGGTCAAGAGGTACACCAAGGCTTGCCAATAGACTTCTCAAGAGGGTAAGGGATTTTGCACAGGTAAAATATAACGGCGTTATCACAAAGGAGGTCGCGGAGCTTTCCTTAAATCTCCTTGATGTGGATAAATTTGGTCTGGATAGAAATGACCGTCTGATTTTACAGACAATGATTGAGAGATTTAATGGCGGTCCGGTAGGACTTGAAGCTGTGGCTGCCTCCATTGGCGAGGATGCAGGTACACTGGAGGATGTTTATGAGCCATATCTAATTCTCAACGGTTTTATACTCAGAACACCGAGAGGAAGAGTTGCCTCAGCACTGGCATATGAACATCTTGGCGTACCGATGCCGGAAAAATAAATAAAGTTGTAAATGTAAATCCTTTGTGCTATAATATTCCAGTGATTATATTTTTAGTCCATTTGCGTTGAATAGGAGAGAATGGCATGTCTTCAAAGAACAATACAGAAGTGATTATTGGCGGAAAGGTATTTACATTAAGTGGTTATGAGAGTGAAGAGTATCTTCAGAAGGTAGCCACTTTCATTAATAATAAAATCATAGAGTGCAAGACTTCAGAGGGATTTAAGAGGCTTCCGGTGGATACACAGTCAGTTATGATACATCTTAATATTGCTGATGAATATTTCAAGATGAAGAAGCAGGCTGATGCCTTGGAATCGGAGATTGAGAGTAAGGATAAAGAGATTTACGATTTGAAGCATGATTTGATTGCGGCACAGATTAAGCTTGATTCGTACGTTCAGGAGCTGAAGGAGCTTAGAAGCGAGAACAGTACATACCAGAAGAGCATTGTTAAGCTGGAATCAGAGCTTGATGACAGCAGAAAGTAGAATGTTATACAAAAGTGTCTTTGAAGGGATTTAAAGACACTTTTATTTTTTTAGTTAAATTTTATGGAATTGAGGAATAATATGTCACGTGTTGAGATACTTTCGCCTGCGGGTTCACCGGTCAGCCTTCACGCTGCGGTTAATGCAGGTGCGGACGCGGTTTATGTCGGCGGAAATATGTTTTCTGCAAGAGCCTTTGCCAATAATTTTGACAGTAAAGAATTGCAGGAAGCATTGGATTTTGTACATATACATAATAAGAAATTATATCTGACGGTAAATACCCTGCTTAAAAATTCCGAGCTTAAGGGATATTTATATGATTTTATAAAGCTTGCGTATGAAAACGGACTTGATGCCGTTTTGGTACAGGATTTCGGTGTCTTTGAGTTTATTAAGGCTAATTTTCCCGACCTTGATATTCATGCAAGTACCCAGATGACAACAAACAGTGAATACAGTGCAAGGCTGCTTGAACAAAAGGGTGTGACAAGGGTAGTTACCTCAAGGGAGGTCTCACTTGAGGAAATACGCAGAATAAGAAGCACCACGGATATAGAGATAGAAAGCTTTGTTCATGGCGCCCTTTGCTATTCATATTCCGGACAGTGCCTTATGTCAAGTATGATTGGAGGAAGAAGCGGCAACAGAGGAAGATGTGCGCAGAGCTGCCGTCTTGCATATACGGTTTATGACGGGAATAATAAAATATGCGGTGTAAAAAACTGTCACGCATTGAGCCCTAAGGATATTTGCACGTTGGAAATTTTACCTGATATCATTGAGGCGGGCGTGAACTCACTTAAGATAGAAGGTAGAATGAAAAGTCCTCAGTACACGGCGGGTGTTGTTTCAATATACAGAAAATATGTCGATATGTACCTGAACAACGGCAAAAAAGACTATGTGACGGATGAACAGGATATTATGGACCTTATGGACCTTTTTAACCGTGGAAATTTTACCAAGGGCTATTATGTGATGAAAAACGGTAAACAGATGATGTCGATGGAAAGACCTAATCATCAGGGAACAAGGGCAGTTGAGGTTGTTTCGGCTCAAAAGGGCAAAATGACAGTGAGGGCGCTTAATAAATTGAATCCTCAGGATATAGTTGATGTTTCACCGGATTTTACATGGACAAACGGAACGGACCGAAGTGTAAATGAAGTATTTGATATCAGGATTCCGGCTGCTCTCAGAGTGTCTAAGGGTGACGTATATTACAGAGTAAGGAATAACCGTCTGCTAAACAGTATACAGGATAGGTTTATTGAACGGGATGCTAAGGTGGATATAGGCATAGAAGGTGAATTCAAGGCGGGAAGCCCATCAAGGGTTACGCTAAGCTGCAGGGACAGCAAGGTATCCGTTTGTGGAAATGTGGTAAGCACAGCCGACAACAGACCTGTAACCTGTGAGCAGATAAAGGAGCAGCTTTCTAAGCTTGGCAATACGCAGTTTCGGGCATCCGGCGTTGATTTAAACGTGCAGGAGGGGATTTTTGTGCCTGTACAGGAGTTAAAAGCCTTAAGAAGGGCTGCAGTCGATAAGCTAAGAGAGGCACTTGTAAAAAGACGTACAATAAGCGGTAATCGTAGGGATTTACAGCCTGAGGATATTACTGATGAACAAATTAAGCCGGTCAAGCCATACATAAGTGTCCTGATAAGGAATAAGGAGCAGCTTGAAAGAGCTGCCGATTTTTCAGAAATTGACAGAATATATTATGAGTTCTCAGATGGTGATTTTGAAAGCCTTAAAGATATTTCAGAAAAAATTAAAAGTTATGGCTTTGAGTTCATACTTGCCCTGCCGCACATATTTAGAAAAAGTGCTGCAAACTTGTTCCTTGCGGATATTGACAAACTAAAAAATGCCGGAGCTGACGGATTTTTAATAAGAAGCCTTGATGAGCTGCAGTTTGTAATTGAGAATAATTTAAGCGGAAAGAGAATTTTGGATTATAATTTATACCGCTTCAACGATTATTCGGAAAGCTTCTTTAAACCTTATAATATTGACACGTTTACGGCATCATATGAATTAAGCCGTAATGAAATTTTTAATATGGATAACAAAAATACGGAGCTTGTTGTTTATGGAAGAATACCGCTTATGCTGTCGGCACAGTGTGTAATGAAGAATTTTAAAGGCTGCCGTGAGTCTGAAGGTATGCTTTATATAAAGGACAGGGTCGGCAAGTATATGCCTGTTGAGAATCGCTGCAGGTGGTGCTACAATATTATTTATGACTCAGCACCTCTTAATTTGACAGAGTATGCTACAATCATAAATGAGAATAATTTTAAAAGTCTGCGTATTGACCTTACTATCGAAAAAGCGGAGGATATTACCCCAATAATAAATAATGTCTGTGAGAACTTTGTCCGGGGAAAATTTACAAAACCGGCTGCGGATTATACAAAGGGGCATTTCTTAAGAGGAGTGGAATAATGTTAAAGCTATTTATAGATATTTCTAAATATGTGTTTGTATTTTTTATTGCCATATACACGTTTATGTCATTTCGCATATTTTCAATAAAGGAAGAAGCAGACCGTTCAGTCAGATGCGTATGGCAGAATTTGCTTATGTTTATAATACACTTTATGGCATATGCAATTATGTTCATTACGCAGATGGATATGGATATTATCAAATTGTATCTGGTACAGGCGGTTTTTCTGTTTTTTTACCTTGTTATTTTTAATCTGTTATACAGGGAATGTAATAAGCTGCTTCTTAACAATATGTGTATGCTTATAACCATTGGTTTTATAATAATAACCAGACTTGCGTATACGGAGGGTGTAAGACAGACCATTTTTATTGCAGCGGCAGGCATTGCAACACTTATAATCCCGTTGATAATGAAGAAGGTAAGGAGTCTGCGCAATCTGTCATGGATATACGGTATTATCGGAATCCTTGCGCTTTTACTTGTGCTTATCGTGGGACAGGTGAGCAATGGTGCTAATATTACCCTTAATATTGCAAATGTGATTTCAATTCAGCCAAGTGAATTCATAAAGATAGTATACGTTTTTTTTATTGCGGCTATGTTCAGCAAGAGCACAAGCTTTGGAAATGTTGTACTGACAACCATTCTTGCTGCGATACATGTAATCATACTTGTATTATCAACCGACCTTGGCGGGGCACTTATATATTTTATCGTATATCTGGTAATGCTGTATGTTGCAACAAGGGAGGTGCTTTATCCTATTCTCGGTCTTACGGCGGGGGCAGGTGCATCCGTTGTTGCATATAAGCTGTTTTCCCATGTAAGAGTGCGTGTGCAGGCATGGAAGGACCCGTGGACGCTTATTGATAATGAGGGCTATCAGATAACACAGTCCTTATTTGCAATCGGAATGGGCTCATGGTTTGGCGTAGGTCTTAATCAGGGTATGCCGTATAAGATTCCATACGTTGAGATGGATTTTGTTTTCTCTGCCATATGCGAGGAAATGGGTATACTTTTTGGCATCTGTGTAGTTCTTATATGTATGAATACATTTATGATTATGATGGATGTAGGAATGAAGTCAAAAGGGCGCTTTTATAAGCTGCTCGCGGTCGGACTTGCAGCAGCCTACGGCTTTCAGATTTTCCTTACGATTGGCGGAGGAATCAAGCTGATTCCACTTACAGGTGTAACCTTACCGCTTATCAGCTATGGAGGCAGCTCTGCCTTCAGTACATTGATTTTGTTTTCAGTAATTCAGGGCTTATATGTCCTTAGAATGGACGAGAGGTAAAAAATAATGGCAAAAGAAAAGAGAAAATCCAGAAACCGTGAGATTATGGCGGTTGTATATTCTTTTATTATTCTTTTTCTGGCGATAATCGGATATATGGTATATTACAATGTATATATAAAGGAATCCGTTGTAAATAACACCTATAACAAGCGTATAGAGGTTATGGAGCAGGAAACAATCAGGGGAAATATCCTTGCGTCGGACGGAACTGTGCTTGCAAAGACGGTTTTTAATTCGGACGGTGAGGAGGAAAGACAGTATCCCTACGGAAATATATTTTCACATGTCATCGGATATACCTATAAAGGCAAGTCTGGCATAGAAAAGAGTGCCAATTATTATCTCATTTCAAGCAATGACAATCCGATTGAGCAGGTAAAGAATGACCTGTCAGGAAATAAAAATTACGGGGACAGTATTATGACAACGCTGGATGTAGACCTTCAAACGGCTGCATACAATGCGCTTGGAAGTAATACGGGAGCTGTTGTTGCGATTGAACCATCGACCGGCAAGATTCTCGCAATGGTGTCAAAGCCTGATTTTGACCCGAACACATTGGAAATAGTATGGGATAAGGTTACAACTGAAAGTGAATTTGACAGTGTGCTCTTTAACAGGGCAACACAGGGCTTGTATGCACCCGGCTCTACCTTTAAGGTTTTTACGCTGCTTGAATATATAAGGGAGAATCCGGATACCTACCAGAATTTTACCTTTAATTGTACAGGAAGTGTCAGCTTTGAGGGATATTCGCTGAGATGTATAAACGGTACTGCACATGGAAGCCTGACGCTTAAGAGTGCATTTGCAAAATCATGTAATTCAACCTTTGCGACACTTGGCGCACAGGAGCTTGATATTTACTCTTACAGGGAGAATACTTTGGAACTTTTGTTCAATCAGGAGCTGCCGTTTGATTTTGAATACAGCCAGAGCAGCTTTGAACTTATGCCTTATTCCAGTGTGGAGGATAAGATGCAGACAGCTATGGGACAGGGAGAAACGCTTATGACACCTATCCACAACTGTATGATTGCTGCGGCAATCGCCAATGACGGCGTGCTGATGAAGCCGTATCTTATGGATAAGATAGTAAATAACTCAGGAAGTGTAATCAGAAAGTTTAATAAGGAAGAATATAAGACCCTGATGACGAAGCAGGAGGCAGAAATCCTTACCGAATATATGACGGAGGTAGTAACCTCGGGAACGGGAACGGCTCTTAATACGGATGCATACACGGCAGCCGGAAAGACGGGCTCGGCAGAATATGATTCAAGCGGAAACCACCATTCATGGTTCATAGGCTTTGCACCGGTTGAAAATCCGCAGATTGCAATCTGTGTGCTTCTGGAGGGAGGCTACACAGGCTACCACAGTGCCACGGAGGTAGCCAGAATTGTTTTGGATGAATATTTGGCAGAATAAGTGTTGCGTCCTCTGTAAAAAAATTGTATACTTGTATTAGTTATTAGTAATAACACGCCATAATAACAGGGGGACTTGCAATGATTGAAGCAACTAGCTGTGGCGGTGTGATTATTTTCAGAGGCAAAGTACTTGTGCTTTATAAGAATTACCGCAACAAGTACGAGGGCTGGGTTCTTCCCAAAGGAACGGTTGAGATTGGCGAAGAATTTAAGGATACAGCATTACGTGAGGTTAAAGAGGAAGCAGGAGTTACAGCAGAGATAATCAAGTATGTCGGTAAGAGCTCATACACCTTCAATACTCCGACGGATGTGGTGAATAAGAATGTTCACTGGTATCTTATGACAACGGACAGTTATCATAGTAAGCCGCAGAAAGAGGAATTTTTTGTGGATTCCGGCTTCTATAAGTACCATGAAGCGTATCATTTGCTTAAGTTTGCTAATGAGAAGGCTATACTTGAGGATGCTTACAATGAGTATTTGGAGCTCAAGAAAAATAATCTATGGCCGTATGGCAGGGGAAAGTTATAAACTTTCCCTTGATTTGTTTTTAAGGATATGATAAAATATCCTTTGTCGGTTGGTTTACAACAGAATATGCAGAAGTGGCGGAATGGCAGACGCAGCAGACTCAAAATCTGCCGTAGGTGACTACGTGTGGGTTCAACTCCCATCTTCTGCACTGTAAATTTTTGAGA
>CAYOHM010000037.1:9881-18219 GCA_964403785.1 uncultured Alistipes sp. | reverse complement strand
CACAGCTTTTGGCTACCACGCATTTCCTTGAGGTTCCGTAATTTTATTTTAAGGTGCTATGAAGCATAGCTTCATAGCACCTCTGTTTAGGTTGTTATATATGTGCTGTACCTGTATCTTCTTAGCATATTTTCCATTCTTATTGCATTTGGCAGGAAGTTGTAGGCTCCCACCTGCACCTTGTATAGTCCGTCATCATAAATCATAAATGCCGGAAAGCCGTCATTAATCAGTTTTGTCAACATTCTGTCTGCGTTTTCCTTATTGCTGTAAGCGCCTACCTGCACCCGGTAGAATTTATTATTCGGGTTCTGCATATCCATATCATCTGCCTGCATATCAGAAATCTCCTCGTAATTCTCATCCATATTCTCACTTAACTGCATAACGCCTCCATCATATTCATACTCCCCACTGTCCGCCTGACTTATTACCGTCTGATTTATGCCTTCATCGCCCTGACCGTAATATACCGTTGCCAGTATTCCATCCGCAATTGCCTGTGCAATCGCATCAAAATTTTCATCGAACAGCCTGTTGTCGGCATCGCTGTTTATAAAGCCTGCCTCCACAAGTACTGCGGGCATTTTGCTCCTCCTTAAGACCACAAGATTAGGTCTTTCGGATATTCCCAAATCTTTAAAGCCGACATCAACAAGCCTGTCATTAATATTCCTTGCAAGCTGTGAACGAACACCGCTGTCATCGTAAACTAAGGTTTGTGCCCCCTTGTAGCTGTTAGGAACGGTTCCGGAATTGCGATGTATGGAAATAAGGTAATCTGCGCCGGATTCATTTGCCTCCATTGCTTTTTGATATGGAGTTTCATATACATCCGAGGTTCTGGTATAGGAAACATCAACTCCGTTTTGCTCCAATATTCTGCCGACTGCCAAAGCCAGCTTCAGCACGTCATCCTTTTCCTGTCTTGTGTTGTAAACTGCCCCCGGGTCGCTTCCGCCATGACCTGGGTCCAAAATGACTGATGGCATTAAAAAAGGCTCCTTGCATACTCTCTATGTATAATATGCAAATAGCCTTATTGATGTTACATTATTGTGGTTTAAACCAGAGAAATAAGTTCTTCCAAGGTGTTGATTTTGTGTTCGTAGCCGGAAAGGTTTACTCCGAAGCCGTAGGCTGCCCAGATAAATGGTATTTTGGCTTCGTGCGCGGATTTCATATCTCCCAAGGTATCGCCTACATATACCGGATTTACGAATTTATTGCGCTCGATTACCAGCTTTATGTTATCTGCCTTTAACAGTCCCGTATTGCCCGGACATTCAAAGTCTGCGAAGTAGCGCTGCGCACCGCTGGCCTTTAGGAATATCTCTATATATCCCGCCTGACAGTTGCTTACCACGCATAGCTTGTGCCTGCCGCTTAACTGCTCCAGCGTTTTATAGAAGCCTTCATACAGGCTTGCACCTTCTTTTAATAAAAGTCCGTGTTCTATTTCTACACTTCTTTCTAAATATCTGGTGATTTCCTCGTCATTAAGATTTGGATGTATTTTCCTTGCGATATCCTCAAGCAGCATACCCATACAGGACCTAAACTCCTCGTCGGTCACCTCACTTTTGCCATAACCCATTTCCTCATATGCCATATCCCATGCTCTTTTATTGACCTTTACCGCGTCCCACAGTGTGCCGTCCAAGTCAAAAATTATTCCGTCATAATTGTTCTGATTCATTTTAAATTCTCCGTTATTTACTGGTGTTGTATTGCAGGCTCACAGCAGGAATTCTGCCATAACCACATTGCTTACATCTATCCCGAGTTTGGTAAGCCTTACCGTATCTGCTTCTTCGCAAATCAGCCCCTTGTCCTTTAGCTGTCCGGTAATTTTGCCGTAGACCTCATCATAGGCTTTTTCAAAGACATGATAAAATTTTGTTTTGCTTATTCCCTTTATCTTTCTAAGACCCAGAAACATAAATTCCTCCATTTCTTCTTCCCTGGTGAGAATCTGCCTTTCAGTCTTGTCCCGTCCCGAACATTTAATATACGAATCAAGGTCCGATAAATTATTATATCTTACATTGCCGATGAGCGATGCACTGGAAAGTCCGAAGCCCGCGTATTCCTTTCTCTCCCAATAACCTAAGTTATGCCTGCACTCATAGCCCTTTTTGGCGTAATTGGAGATTTCATAGCGCTCATATCCGTATCCGTCGAGTATACTCTGCGCCGAATAATACATCTGCCTCTCCACCTCCTCGGACGGGAGTGCAGCTTCATTGCCGGAATGAACCCAGTCATAAAGCGGCGTATTTTCCTCGACAATCAGACTGTATACGGATAAATGCTCGGGTGCAAGTCCTGCCACGCTTTGGAGTGTGCCGCAGAAAGAATCCAGCGTCTGATACGGCAGCGCATTCATCAAATCTATATTGATGTTTTGAAAGCCACAGCTCCTCGCCATAAGAAAGCTGTCCAAAAATTCCTCCACCGTATGTATCCTTCCGAGTGCTTTAAGCTCACTGTTATTTGCCGACTGAAGTCCTATGCTTATACGGTTTACCCCTGACATAAGCCACGAGCATGCCTTTTCCTGCGTCATTGTCCCCGGATTGCACTCAATAGTGCACTCCGTGTATTTTTCAAGATTGTAGTTTTCGTGCACAGCCTCAAGAATCCTCTTTAGCTGTCCTGCCTCAAGAAGCGAGGGTGTTCCCCCTCCCAAGAAAACAGTGTCAACGCTGTAATCGGAAAGTTTTGGTGAGGTTTCTTTAATTTCCCTGATAAGGGCATTTACATATGCTTCTTTTTGCGTATCGGTGCACGGCGCTGAAATAAAATCGCAATAGCTGCATTTTTTTACGCAAAAAGGGATATGTATATATATGCCAAGTTTTTTATTTTGTGTGCCCATACTCTACTCTTCATCAAGCTTGAGGACGCTCATAAATGCCTCCTGAGGAATCTCTACATTTCCAATCTGCCTCATTCGCTTTTTGCCCTCTTTTTGCTTTTCAAGGAGCTTCTTCTTTCGCGAAATATCACCGCCATAGCATTTTGCAAGCACGTCCTTTCGAAGTGCCTTGACAGTTTCCCTTGCAATTACCTTGCTACCTACTGCCGCCTGAATAGGGATTTCAAAAAGGTGTCTTGGAATCTCATCCTTTAACTTTTCACACATTTTTCTTCCACGTTCATAGGCAGAATCAGCGAATACGATGAAGGAAAGTGCATCCACCTCCTCTTTGTTGATAAGGATGTCAAGCTTAACAAGGCGGGACTTAACATATCCCTTCATTTCGTAATCAAATGACGCATACCCTCTTGAACGGGACTTTAATGCATCAAAGAAGTCATAAATAATCTCATTTAACGGCAAATCGTATTTTAAAAGAGCTCTCGTTCCCTCTATATACTCCATTCCGTTATAAACGCCGCGCCTCTCCTGACACAGCTTCATTATAGGTCCTATATACTCGGTGGTAACCATTATCTCGGCTGAAACCACAGGCTCCTCCATGTAGTCAATCTCGGACGGGTCGGGAAGATTGGTCGGGTTCGTAAGTTCTATTACCTCACCGTCAGTCTTATGTACCTTATATATAACGCCCGGCGCCGTTGTTACAAGGTCAAGATTATATTCTCTCTCAAGCCTTTCCTGAATTATTTCAAGATGTAAAAGTCCAAGAAAACCGCATCTAAAGCCAAAGCCAAGTGCAACCGACGTTTCAGGCTCATACTGGAGTGAGGCGTCATTGAGCTGGAGTTTTTCCAGCGCATCCCTTAAATCACCGTACCTTGAGCCATCCGCCGGATAAAGACCGCAGTAAACCATCGGATTGACCTTTTTATATCCAGGCAGCGGCTCGCTGCAAGGATTATCGGCATCCGTTACGGTATCTCCGACCCTTGTATCACGCACGTTCTTGATGCTTGCGGTAATATATCCTACCATACCGGCTGACAATTCATCACATGGAATGAACTGGCCTGCGCCAAAATACCCTACCTCTACAACATCTGCGCTTGCGCCCGTTGCCATCATATTTATTTTCGTTCCCTTACTTACCCTGCCGTCGCGTATGCGGCAGAAAATAATGACACCTTTATAGGAATCATAGAGCGAGTCAAAAATAAGCGCCTTAAGCGGTGCATCGGGGTCGCCCGTCGGCGCGGGAATCTTTTCGACAATCTGTTCAAGCACCTCATCTATATTAATGCCGTTTTTGGCTGATATAAGCGGTGCATCCTGTGCCTCTATACCGATTACGTCTTCAATCTCATTTTTAACAAGCTCGGGCTGTGCGCTTGGAAGGTCAATCTTATTGATTACGGGAATTACATCCAAATTATGGTCAAGTGCCAGATATACATTGGCGAGCGTCTGCGCTTCTATTCCCTGTGCAGCGTCCACTACGAGAATTGCACCGTCACAGGCAGCAAGACTTCGTGAAACCTCATAGTTAAAGTCAACGTGTCCCGGCGTATCAATAAGGTTAAATATGTACTCCTGTCCATCCTTTGCATTATAAACTATACGCACTGTCTGTGCCTTAATCGTAATACCGCGCTCTCGCTCAAGATCCATATTATCCAGAACCTGATCCTGCATTTCCCTGCTGGTAAGCGTTCCCGTCTTTTCGATGATACGGTCTGCAAGTGTTGATTTACCGTGGTCTATATGTGCAACTATACAAAAATTCCTGATATTCTTCTGGTTAATATTTGCCATGTATCTCTCCCACCAAACTATGTATTTTGCGTTTTCGCAATCTGCTAACGTGTAGTATATAGTATTTTTACCGCATTTACAAGGCTTTATTCATATGCTTTTTCTCCGGTGAGAACACGGTTGAGCAAATCTGCGAGTGGTATCATTGCGTTAAATTCCTCCTCAAGCGTATTGTTTTGCGCCCCTACTTCAATGAGCATGGATTTGGGTCTTAAATGCAGGCAGTATCTGTAACCGTTAATGTAATTTTTCCTGAGCAGGTCCGGATAATATACCTTGCCAAGCAGGTACATTTGCAGACTTAGGGCGAGATTATCCTGCACATACGGATTGCTGAGATACTGTATGTCCCCATTGACCTTGGTATAACTGATGCCGTTAAACAGCATAAACCTTGCAGTTTTGCGCCCGTCAATTTCAGTAACCAGACTTACGCTGTCATCAACGCCATCCCTGTGTATATCAAGCACCACCTCAACTGTGGGATACTGCTCAAGGATTTTTTGCACTCCCTGCTCAGCGTATGTATATGCTTTGCTTCTGTCAAGCACGCCGTCCACGTAATCATATACGGAGGTATCATGTATTACGCTGTAACCGTACTGTGTGCTTAAAATTTGTGCAAGTCTTGCCCCGACAGCCACGATTGAGGTGTTCACATCGCCCTCTATGGAATCTGCAAAGCCCTCCTGTGAATGAGTATGGAAAATAAGTATCTGCGGTGCTGAGGCATCCTGCACTATGGTAAAATCCTGCTCCAGAGCCTGTGATACGTTAAATTTCTTTTCTGTAAGCTCTGTAATTGAGGTTACCGTATAATACTCCTTTAATAAGCTGCCAAGATTCAGCAGTTCACCCTTGTTAAGCTTGGCAAAGCTCTGCGGTGTGAGATTAAGGGAAGCCTCCTGCAGTTCGTCACCGCTGCTTTGTGATTCTTCATCTGTCTTTTCATCCTCGTTACCGACTTCTATGCCGGTGCTTTCCTGTTCACCTGTATTTAACGTATAGGACGGGTCTTTCAGAAAGGTGGTATCAACATAATGTGAAGCCACATATCCCACCACCGGCATATAGCAGTTAATCATATTTTCACCGTATGAAGCATCACTTTGCTTTTCCTTTACAAAGCCAAGCAGCAAGGATGCTTCATCAGCTATATTTTGTTTTAGAAATATATTTACTGCCGTAATCAACAGCATTGCTGTTAAAAGCCACACCACTATCTGCGGCATAATTCTTTTTTGTGACATTTATATAACCGCCTTAGTTTCGCAAACACATATTATATATATATTCATCAGAATATGCTTATATACATCACCGCTTTTTAATCGGCATTTGCATTTACGGCAATATTTATCGCCTCTGAGATGGTGTAACCGATTCTTTTTATGGTTTCGTCCGCATCCTTGGGTGTCACAAACATATCTGACATTTCAGAATTTATAAGCTCCCTTATTAACTGGTACTTCTCCTCCTGTGAAAATTTTCTGAAGGTGTCCGAAACACCCTCAAATTGCTTTGAAACCGAAAGCGATTTAAGGAGATTTTCGAGGGTATCATAAACTATCGTCGGTGTGTCAATTACTGTTGGCACTCCAATGGCAATCACATTTGTGCCTATGGTTTCCTTTATTATCGCCTCTCTGTGGTTTCCGACCCCCGAGCCCGGATGAATACCGGAATCGGTAAGCTGAATCGTGGTATTTAGTCTTTTGGAATTTCTTGCAGCCAGAGCATCAATGCAAATTACAACATCCGGCTTTGTTTCATTTACAATGCTCCTTATAATGGATGCAGTTTCCATTCCGGTCTGTGCCATTACTCCCGGGGCAATCGCACTTATGGAAATTTTCTGTCCGTTCACCTCCTCCTGCCTTTTTATTGCAATATTATTGACAACATTTGGTCCGAGTGCATCCGGTGTAATATTGCGGTTTCCAAGCCCTGCAACAAGGATTGATATTCCATTATCCTGCCAGAAGGGATATATAAGCTCCTTTATATATTCGGAGAGAACGCAGGAAATCTCACGGTGGTACTCCTCGCTTTCATTTGCCATTTCAGGCGCATCAATCGTCAAATATGTCCCGATTGGTTTTTTTAATATTGCTGCCCCGTTTTCATTCAGGACGGTAAGCTTAATCACATGTATGTTGCCATACTCGTTTTTCTTTTCCTCTACAATAATACCGCTTAATTCTGTATCGGAAACGTCTACGTTTTCCTTCTCCTCCACAACGAGGTCGGTTCTTATCTTAAAATCACTTGCCATTATAAGTTCTCCTTCTATCACTCTTTATAATAAAATTTCCAAAAATAAGATAAATATGTATTGACATTCCAAATACATTGAACTAAAATACAATGGTATGTTTACATTAGAACGTCCGTGTCCGGCTTTAATGACAAACATCTAACAGTATCTTATTATTTTTTATAAATGGAGGTGTCCGGATTGGCTAATATTAAATCTGCTAAGAAGAGAATTTTAGTTGCTGAGGTTAGAACAGCTAAGAATAAGGCTATTAAGTCCAAGGTTAAGACTTATGTAAAGAAGGTTGAGCTTGCCGTAGCACAGAACGATAAGGCTGCTGCCAGCGAAGCACTTACAGCTGCAATCAGCGAGATTTCTAAGGCTGCAAGCAAGGGTGTTTATCACAAGAATACCGCTGCCAGAAAAGTTTCTCGTTTAACCAAGGCTGTTAATTCTTTAGCTTAATTAAATAAAACTAAACCGGTACATCACCCTGCACCGGCTAATATAAAACCGCGAGCTGCTGCCCGCGGTTTTTATTATGTAAGCTCCTTTATTTTACAGGAATTTTCTTATCCATCCTCATGATATGAAGGGACAGCCAGCTAATCAGGTACTCTACCAATTCGTTAAGGTATTCCTGCTGGTTATCGTCCACATGTTCAAGGTCAACCTGCTCCAGCCTTTCAACAAATGCCTCATGCGCTACCTTCTGTGCGGCAAGACCCTTATAATGAATCTCCTCCATGTATTTTTCTTCATCAGAAAAATGCGTAATCGTATAATCTTTTAATTCATTGAGAATATCAACAATGGCATCATATTTATCGTGAAGCAGCTCTGCGCTTATCAAATCATTAGCCTGCTTGATGATTTCAAATAATCTCTTATGCTCATCATCAACCAGTTTAATGCCCGTCCTGTATTTATCGGTAAATTCAAAAACACTTTCCTCCTGCGGATTGAGATTATGACCAATCATTATATCGCTCGCAAGAATATGTCTGAACAGCCATTCTGACAGGTAAGTTAAAATTTCGTCCAGCTTTTGGGACGCATTTGAATCATCGAGCTTTTCCAAATCGAATTGGTTGACATACTTTGTGAAGGCTTCATGCTCTTTTTTCTGGCGTTCAAGCTCACAGTCATGAATCTTCTCCATATATGCCTCCTCGTTGGCAAAATGCTCCTCGGCATATTTCTTCAAAGCTGCAATCAGTTCCTTTACCGCTGCATATGCTGTGTTATTTTTCTCTCCCAATAATTTTATTCCCTCGTTAATCATTGAGAAGAGCTTTTCGTGCTCGCTGTCAATACTGCTTATACCTGTTTTACAATCGTCCGTAAACTTATACATTACTTATCACTCCTTTTCACTTATT
>CAYOHM010000037.1:0-9781 GCA_964403785.1 uncultured Alistipes sp. | reverse complement strand
TTCACTGTTTACTCAAAGGTTTCAAATAACCACTTGCCTGCATCGGATAAATCGCTGCTTTCGTAGCCGCTTGTCCTGCTGCTGGTGCTCTTTAGTAATGCAGAAGTCTCATTTTTATTGCTAAGGCTCCATGCCACATAGCTTATTTTATTTTTATTGATTAGCTCCAGCCATGCATTTGCAGATTCGTAATCTATTCCTCCATTGCCTGATGCATCGCATATACTGAACTCACTTATAAATATCGGAAGTCCTGAGTTAAGTGCACTTGTCAGCTTGTTTCTCAAATCATCCTTGTGTGTTGCAGCATAGAAATGCAATGTATACATGATATTGCTGTATCCTGTAAGCGGGTCCTTCGCAGCCTCGTCAACATTCTGTGACCAGTTAGGCGTTCCCACCAAAATTATTGCATCCTTGGTATTTTTTCTTATTACCGGAATAATCTCGTTAGCATAGCTCTTTATCGTACTCCAGCTTACCGAGCCGTTTGGCTCATTGCATATCTCATAAATCACATTGTCATAGGAGGCATATTTCTTAGACATTTCCTCAAAGAATTCCTTTGCCTGCGATTTATAGGTATTAGGGTCACCGTCATTTAAGATATGCCAGTCAATTATGACATACATATCCAGCTCCTTTGCATAACCGACGCCCTCATCAATAAGCTGTTTTAATTCCTCTTTATTGCCGTCCGTGCAGTATCCCCCGCTTTCGCTTGTATACATAGCAAGCCTTATCAGATTGACATTGTAATCATCACGAAGCGTCTTAAAGGAATCATAGTTGACATATTCCGGATACCATGCAAGACCATGTGTACTTACACCATGGAGCTGTACTGTCTTACCGTTCTTATCAACAAGGCTGGTCCCCTCAACCGAAAGTTTACCATAATATTCAGCCTTTGATGCCGTATCCGTTGTAGTTTTCGAGGCTTTGCCGTCACCGGATTTATCACCCTCTTCCCCGTCAGCTGCGTCTGCTTCAGGTACCCCTATCTGCGCCTTCGAAAAATCAATCTCATCCTTCGAGGCTGCTATGAAGCCCACGCTTTCAACCTTGCTGTTTCCAGCAATTACTTTATTAAAATCTACCGGTGATAGATAAAGCTTTCCGTCTTCAAGCTCCCACTGGGTGTTCCACGCTGAGCTCATTTCAAAATCCTCGGGCACGCTTACCACGATACCCCAGTCCTCCACATCAGTATCGGACTTATTCTCAAAAATAACCGTATAGCTGTAATAATATTTGCTTGAATCACCCCACTGTGTTGTAAGGTCAAAGGTCACATCTAAGTCCTTTATCTCCTCCTTAAGGGTGAAGGTATTTGCCTGCTCATTTGCCGCAGTTGTCTGCTCTGATGAGGTGGTTTCCTGCACTGCATTTGTGCTGCTATTATCGGTACTGCTCTCGGTGTCTGAATTAACCGTATTATCACTTACGCTGCTTACGGCATTGGCTGTTTTGTCCTTATTTCCCGCACTTTTACCGATTAAAAAGCCAACAACAAAAATCAAGGCTACAACTACAACAATCGTTTCAATAACTGCCACATTTTTCCACTTATTTTTTTCCATTTCTACTCCTTCTTATGCATATCCTCATCGGCATAGGTAAATTATTTTGAACTGTATTTTATGATAATAAGCTCCACACACATTTTCTCATCAAGTCGGCCTGTTTTAAATGCCTCCTCGTATGATGCACAAGTCTCAAGCGCCCCCCTGAGCACCGTACTTGAAAAATATTCTGCCTGTTCCAGACATTTATTTACAACAAAGCCCTGCACTCCAATCTTTTTCGCCATTGTTGCAGCCGTGTAACCGTCCTTTCGCATATCCTTTACCTGCAATATCAAATTAAACTGCCTTACCAGCAAAAATAAGATTCTCATAGGAGGCTCTTTCAGGGTCAGCAAATCATAATACAAATCCAGTGCCTTTCTCTGCTGCTTGGTTGCCACAGCCGTCACCATATCAAATATTTTATTTTCCGTGGTCACGGTGCAGACTGCCTCTATATCGGAGGTTGTAATCTCATCCCTGCCAAGCGCATAACAGATAAGCTTTTCAAGCTCCTGCCTGATATTATCCATTGAGCTTCCGGCATATTCGATAAACGTCTGCAATACCCTTGAATCCATACGCTTGTTTTCCGACGAAAGCAGACCCCTGACCCATTTCTTGAGTGTTTCATCATCCTGAACCGTCATTTCACTGACATATCCGTTCTGGCTGACCGCCTTATACAGTCTGCTGCGCTTGTCAATCTCCTTATCAACAAAAAGTATCGTAAGATATTCGGGAATATTCTTTATGTAGTCTACCAGTGCGTCATCACAGGCATTTTTAAAAAATCCGCTGTCCTCAATAACAACCAGCCGCCTGTCTGCAAAAAACGGGAGTGTTTCACAGGTATCTATTATTTCTTTGATGTCGATTGTCTTACCTTCATAGTAAGAATAATTCATATCATCATCACCGGCAATCGCCTGTCTTAACTTATCCCTGTATTGGTGTCTGAGATAGTCCTCCTGCCCGCATAGAAGGTATACTCTTTTAAATCTTGCTTCTTTTATATTGTCATTTAAAACCTTCATTGCACCAGCCATCCATTATTCCATATACATTATAGCTTAATCATCCTTAACTGCAAACTTTTTATAAGTATTATACAATTATTTAATATAGCTTTCCACTGTTATTATACTGTTTTTTGTTTTAACTGTCAAAGCTCCGCCCGTGCTTGTAGAATATATTTCGCTTTCGGCATCCGAAAGGCGTGCCAGAGTTTCCTTGTGCGGATGTGAATATCTGTTGTTTATTCCTGCCGAAATAAGCGCCGTTTCCGCTTTTACCGCATCCAGCAGCTCTTTAGAGCTTGAATATTTAGAACCGTGGTGGGCTACCTTGAGCACATCAATATCGGAAAGCGCGGATGAAGCTGACAAAATATAATCTTCCACACTCTGCCCGATATCTCCCGTGAATAAAAATTTCGTACCGTCAAGCTTTACATTAAGGACAAGGGAATAATCATTTTCATCGGTAAAGGCATAATCTATGTCGGGATGAACGCAGCTTATTTCAAGACCGCCGCCGCTTAAGTATACCGAATCCCCCTTTGCCATATAAAGTATGTCAATTCCGCTTTCAAGAACTGCCTGCTCAACCTTCAGGTAGTTTTCGGTTTTGTCAGCAATATACGGCATTACAAAGCATTTTATATTTATTGTATCCGATGAGATAAGCTCCAGCAGTCCGCTTACATGGTCGGAATCCGCATGGCTTACCATAACATAATCAAGCTCATTTACCGCAATCGACTTTAAATACGGCAAAATCCTGTACTCCCCGACATTGCTGATGCTGCTGCTGCCGCCGTCAATCAAAATATTAACGCTTTTATCCGCCGCAATAATGGAGGAGGGTGCATAGGAAATGTGTATGCACTCTCCCTGTCCGACGTCAAGCATCCTCACATAACTTTCGTTCACCCTGAACGCAAGCACAATTCCGGAAATGACTGCTGCCAGTGCATATTTAGAGCTTTTGACATAGGTAAGTACTATTACAAGCGCTATCAGCAGGTAAAAAAGCATTATCTCCCACCAATACGGCTTGCCAAGAGTAAGCACTGAGCCGGGAAGCTTCATAAATACCCTGCATACTGTTTCGTATAGCTGCAGCACATAATGTGATATTCCGGCAAAGAAAACGCCCGCGCCCGTCCAAAAAAGCCCTGCAAGTCCTCCCAGCACAGCGCCGAGCATAACAAAGGTCATAAGAGGAATTACCAGCATATTAAGCAGCACACTATACAGCGCCAGCTCATAATATGAGCATAAAATAACCGGCAGGGTCATCAGCGAAACTGCAAGACTTGCATCAAAGCTGTCAAGGATATGTAATTTTAACCACATTCGTTTATTTATCCTGCCGTGTTCCTTTTTCTTCTCCATAGTGAGCGCTTTTCGCATTTCCTCCAGCTTAAAAAATCTGTCAAAAACAGGTTTAAGCAGGACAATTCCCAGAACTGCCGTATATGACAGCCAAAAGCCGCTGTTATAAATCACATACGGATAAATGAGCATTGTCACCGCTGCCGAAAAGGAAACCGCACTCAGCAAATCATATCTGCGTCCGCACACATTTGCATAAACGGAGAGCAGAAACATTATAATCGCCCTTATCGCCGATACGCTTGAACCCGTCATAATTCCGTATGAAGCAATGAGCACCGTACATATAAAAGCCGCCGGTGCAAAGGGAATACAGCACTTTCTCAGCATTTTATAGATACTTAAGCCTATAATTGAAATGTGAAGTCCCGAGATAGCCAGAATATGTGCCATTCCATTAAGCCTGTAAAGCTCCTTTATGTCGGAATCCAGCTCCGTCTTATCACCCAGCACTATCGACTTATAGATTCCTGCATCATTATCCACGCTTATCTGCTCGTAAGAGCTGCTCAGTCTTGATTTTAATGCAAATATCCCTCTTATCCATATGTTTTTATCAGGCTTAATTACGGTAATTTCCCCGCTGACATTCGCCCTGCAGATAATATTGCAGGACAGATAATAGGATTTAGAGTCAAAATTACCCGGATTGCGTGCTGCTTCAAACTCCAACAGCTTTGCCGTACAGCTTATGACATCACCCGCCAGCAAATCCGGCGTATCATCATAGCTGTATAGGAGAATTCCCTTTAAGCCGTTATACATATATATCTGGGCATAGTCCTCCTTTTCAACTACCTTCGACACCCTTCCCGTCAGCTCATATTCTTCGCCCCAGACTATATCATCATAGACTGCGGCATATTCGGTCCGCAATGCTCCTGCCATAAACAGTGCAGGAAAAATAATATACCATGCCCAAATTTTCTTCCGATAATAAAAGCAGCCGAAAGCCATAAGTATCAATATAAAGCAGACAGCCACAGCATACCGTCCGGCAAAGAGATAGATGAGCTCTCCCGCGAAAACGAAAAGGACTGCCCCTAACAATGGTCTTTTGATAATACCGCCTCCTATACGCAAATATAGTCCTTGATTTTATCAAATGCCGACTGCTTGATACCTGAAATATTCATAATATCCTCTATACTGCCAAAGGCGCCGTTAGTTTCGCGGTATTTTATAATCGCCTCTGCCTTGGCTTCTCCGATTCCAGACAGCGTCATAAGCTGCGCTTTTGTGGCATTATTAATGTTGATTTTGCCGGATTGGGTTGGCGAGTTTTCTGCTGCATTATATTCTGAGGCTGTATTTACCGCCTCCTCCTTTGACGGCACATAAATCCTTTGTCCGTCATACATAGTCTGAGCCAGCTCCAAAAAATCCGCGCAGCCCTCATTTGTAATTCCACCTGCCATATCAACTGCCTCATAAAGCCTTGCATCCGGCTTAAGGCTGTACACGCCGGGACTATTTACATACCCGCACACATACACGAATATCTCCTGTTCGGAATTATTTTCAGCCGCGGTTTCATTCAAAGCATTATCCTGCGAGGGTATTTCCGGCCGCGCTACCTCCTGCTTTGTTTCCTCCTGTGTAGTTTTTATAAATTCTGTCTGGATTTTCTGCGAGTTATTCCACCTTATAAGATAAAAAACTCCTGAAATGCCGATAATAACGGCAATAATGAATAGATATAATTTTTTCTGCATTTTCCCTCCGATTGAAGTAAAACGCATGATCCCTATGCTTTATTTTACACTAACTTTTTATAATTTCAATAGATTTTGACATATTTACATAAATTTGGTCATATAGTATAATTTATGGCTGTAGATTTTAAGAATTATTTAAGGGGCATCTTGACATGAATAAACAAAAACGAATTTATCCGCGAATAGAAGGAAATATTGTATATGTTCTTTCTTTTTTAATACCTGTGGCAGTGCTTGTAGCTATATATTTTGCCAAACAGATATATCCTTTCGGTGATAACTGTTTTCTGCGTTCCGATATGTATCACCAGTATTTACCGTTTTTTTCGGAGCTGTGGTACAAATTAAGAAGCTCCTCAAGTATTTTCTACTCATGGAACATAGGAATGGGGACAAATTTCTGGGCGCTTACGGCATACTACCTTTCATCCCCGTTTAACCTTATAATATTCCTCTTTCCTCATGACAGTCTTATCGAGGTGATGAATGTATTTATTATAATAAAAATGGCGCTTTCAAGTGTAAGCTTTACCTACTATATCACTAAGCATTTCAAGGCTAAAAGTATCTATATTTCGATATTTGGTATGTTTTATGCACTTTCAGGGTATCTGGCTGCATACAACTGGAATATTATGTGGCTTGACTGCATAATCTATCTTCCTCTTATCCTGCTCGGGCTTGAAAGACTTGTGAATGAAAGAAAGGGTCTTTTTTACAGCATCACGCTTGGACTTGCAATTATTTCAAACTACTACATCGGTATTATGCTGTGCATCACAATGGTGATATATTTCATATACCTTGTATGTGTATCAGCTAAAGGTAAATTGCGCGAATATTTATACTGCGTACTTGATTTCAGCATTTATTCCCTGCTTGCCGGAGGGCTGTCGGCGATTGTGCTCCTGCCTGAAATATATGCATTAAGATACACCGTATCCAGTGATATATCATTTCCAAAGACACTTACGGAATATTTTTCAATCCTTTCCGTTATGGCAAGGCATCTGATTAACGTAAAATCACCTATGACAGGACATCTTCCGAGCATATACTGCGGTGTTGCCGTTTTTATCTTTGTCCCGCTTTTCATTATGAACAAGCGCATTAAAACAAACAGGAAAATAGGACAGATTCTAATATTATTTGTTTTTATACTGTCATATGCACTGAACGTACCTAACTTTATATGGCACGGATTTCATTTCCCGAACTCACTCCCATGCCGTCAAAGCTTTATATACGTTTTCTTCCTGCTGGTAATATGCTATGAAGCCTTTGCAGACATAAAAAATTATACACCAAAGCAGCTTTGCACCTCACTTTGGCTCGCCATTGGCTTTACACTGCTGGCTGACCAGCTCCTGCTTGACGATAACATTGATTTTACGGCGGTCTATATCAGTGCAGCGTTTATATGCGCATATATGCTGCTTATATACTTATATAAGAAACGTGCAATTCCACATATGCTGTTCTTATTTTTCTTCTTTACGGCAACAATTCTGGAATGTGCGATTAATTTTGAAGAAACCGGACTGAGCACCTTTGTGAGAGAAAATTATTTCTCGGATAATGATGACATTTACAGTCTTCTTGACAGTGCTGCAAATACGGATGACTCTTTTTACAGGGTTGACCGTCAGACCGGACGTACCTGCAACAATGACGGTGCATGGCTTAATTACCATTCTGCCTCCACCTTTTCATCGACGGCAAACGGCGGTATCACAACGCTTTACGGTTATCTGGGTATGCGCAATTCCACCAATGCCTACTCCTACGAGGGCGCAACATTTTTTACAAGTGCGCTTTTCGGTGTTAAATATGTACTGTCGCCAAAGCAGCTTACAGAAGGAGCTCTGCTTAGCTATGTAGGTTCATCCGGCAGCTCATATCTGTACCGCAACAATTACGTTCTTCCGCTTGGCTTTATGATTCCGAGTGATTTTGAGGACAACTGGAAAATGAAAAATTCCGACCATTTTGAAGTACAGAATGATTTTATTAAAAAGGCAACAGGAATTGATAATGTGTTTGTCGCTCTTGACGTTTCGACTATATCAAGCACCTCAAAGAAAATCAGTCCTGCCCGCACACAGCAGGTTTACTTATATGTAAACAGCAGCGTCGACAAGGTAAATATTTATATTAACAATAGCAGCACCTCGTATTCCATTGAGCGCAACCACATTATTAATCTGGGAATCGTGAATGCGACGGACGATATTATAATTACCTGTGATGATATGTCGGTAAGCAGCCTCTCGCTTCAGGCATATACAATAAATGAAAATGCCTTCTCAGAGGCGATTGAGAAGCTTTCCTCACAGGGCTTTAACCCCGATACCATCACCGATACCCTTATCGAGGGTGATGTAAATGTCGACAATGACGGGGATTTGCTGCTTTCAATACCATATGATAACGGCTGGAAAATATATGTTGACGGGGTACAGGTTAAACAGGAGGCTCTCTGTGATGCCCTTACAATGATACCTGTCACTGCCGGAGAGCATCACATTGTAATGAAATATTGTCCTGAGGGCTTCAAATTAGGTATGGCAATTACCGTTATTTGTGGTATAATTCTTTTTGCGCTGTACTATTTTAAGAAACACCCAATATGGAGTGCTACTACGAAGCAGGCTGATAAGGAGGAATAAAATGAAGCTTTGGGGCGGACGTTTCACAAAGGAAACAAACCAGTTAGTGCATAATTTTAATGCGTCAATCTCTTTTGACCAAAAATTCTATAAACAGGATATTGAGGGAAGCATTGCACATGTTACGATGCTTGCCAAGCAGGGGATTCTGACCTCGGAGGACAGATTCCTTATTACTAATGCACTTTTGGAAATCAAAAATGATATTGAAAACGGCACACTTACAATCAGTGATGAATATGAGGATATTCACAGCTTCGTCGAGGCAACGCTTATATCCCGTATCGGAGATGCGGGAAAACGCCTTCACACAGGAAGAAGCCGCAACGATCAGGTTGCTCTTGATATGAGACTTTACACAAGGGATGAGGTTAAGGCAGTTGACGAATTGCTTAAGGAGCTGCTTAAGGTTATTGTCCGTATTATGGAGGCTAATCTCACAACATATATGCCTGGCTTTACACATCTTCAAAAAGCCCAGCCTGTAACTGTTGCGCATCATTTTGGCGCTTATTTTGAAATGTTTAAAAGGGACAGATCACGTCTTCATGATATTTACAAGCGTATGAATTACTGCCCTCTCGGTGCCGGCGCACTCGCAGGTACTACATACCCTCTGGACCGTGATTATACGGCAGAGCTGCTTAATTTTGACGGTGCTACCATGAACAGTATGGATTCGGTTTCTGACCGTGACTATCTTATCGAATTTTTAAGTGCATTATCTACAATAATGATGCATTTAAGCCGTTTTTCAGAGGAAATTATTATCTGGAATTCCAATGAGTATCGTTTTGTCGAGCTCGACGATTCATACAGTACCGGCAGCAGTATTATGCCGCAAAAGAAAAACCCTGACATTGCAGAGCTTGTCCGCGGCAAGACCGGCCGTGTATACGGTGCACTTATGTCGCTGCTTACAACAATGAAGGGGCTCCCTCTTGCCTACAACAAGGATATGCAGGAGGATAAGGAGCTTACATTTGATGCAATAGACACTGTCAAGGGCTGTATCGCACTATTTACAGGTATGATTGACACAATGAAGTTCAACCCTGAGGTCATGGAGGCTTCAGCTAAATCCGGCTTTACAAATGCCACTGATGCTGCCGACTATCTTGTAAATAAGGGCGTTCCGTTCCGTGACGCTCATGGAATCGTCGGTCAGCTTGTACTTTTTTGCATAGAAAAGAATATATCTCTTGATGATATGACGCTGGAGGAATTTAAGGCAATCAGCCCTGTATTTGAGGAGGATGTCTACGAAGCCATCTCACTTAAGACCTGTGTTGAGAAAAGACTTACCAAAGGTGCTCCAAGTAAGAAATGTATGCAGGAGGCGGTTGATGAGTATAAGAGGTATTTGGATAACGGTTTGTAGGCGCGCTCTCGCTCAAAGGGACGGTTTGTAGGCGCGATTTTAAGGC